>JADWMH010000184.1 GCA_015767355.1 Gammaproteobacteria bacterium | reverse complement strand
ACGACTCAGGGATAGAGGTCGATGCACTCAACGGCGCGCCGGGCATCTACTCGGCCAGATTCGCGGGGGAGGGTTCAAGCGATGAGGAGAATCTGCTTAAACTATTGAGAGAAATGCAGGATATTCCCGAAGTGCAGCGCAGCGCCCGCTTTCAATGTCTGATGGTGTATATGCGCCACGCAGAGGATCCAACCCCGATTATCTGCCAGGGAACCTGGGAGGGGAGCATACTGACAGCTCCGCAGGGAGAGAATGGATTTGGTTATGATCCGGTGTTTTTCGTTCCGGAACAGGACTGCTCCTCGGCGGAACTCGATGCAGCGACAAAAAACAGTCTCAGCCACAGGGGGAAAGCGCTGCAGCAGTTGGTCAAGCGGCTGTGACTCTTGTCACAGTTGGTGGTTGGCGCGAGTTTAGCCAGCCGATTTCCGACAGTAAGCTGTATCTTGCAAAAACTCTCTTTTCTTGTCTTGCTACTGACTGAAGACTACAAACTTTGCAAACGATGCGCCTCGTACCTCGACACATCCTATGACTGCGTAGAATATTGAGAAGTAACTTTATCTGTGTTTATCTGTGTGCATCTGTGGTTCAACTATTTGATCTTTATGCCATCGATGAAGCTGTCCCTGGTGCTCTTTGCATTTTCGAAAATCTGTTCGAGTTGCTGATGCTCTCCGGCGCGGATCGAGGTTGCCAGCAGCTGCAGCTCTGCAGCGAAATCCTCCACCAGCGTTGCAAGTTGATCCTTGTTGGCGACGCAGATATCACGCCACATGACGGGATTGCTGGAGGCAATGCGGGTGAAGTCGCGAAAACCTCCTGCAGCGTAGCGAAACACCTCCTCCTTGTCGTCCATGCGTGCGAGCATGTCGACCAGCGCATAGGCGAGCATGTGCGGCAGATGGCTGGTTGCCGCCAGGATGCGGTCATGATCGACTGCGAACATGCGCGTCACCTCGGCGCCGCAATAGCGCCAGGCGGCATGTACAAGGGCAATGGCTGACTCGTTTGTCTGGCATACCGGAGTGAGGATCACACGGCGGTTTTGATAGAGCTCAGCAAACGACGCCTCGACGCCGTTCTGCTCAGTTCCGGCGATTGGGTGGCCCGGAACGAAGTTCGGCAGCATAGAGCCAAAAACAGCCTCGCAATCCCTGATGACGCTGCCTTTAACACTGCCTGCATCGGTGATGATCGCATTGTCAGCAAGATGCCCCTTCATCGCCTCGAAAGCCGCACGAATGGCGCCCAGGGGAACGGCCAGGAAGATCAGGTCCGCACCTTCGACTGCTTCGCCAATGTCGTGGCTGTATGTGTCAATGACGCCGAGTTCCACGGCCTGTTCAAGATTCTCCCGGCTGCGGCCGCAGCCGATGATCTCTTCGACCTGCCCTGCTGCGCGCAGCGCCCGCGCGTAGGAGCCGCCAATCAGGCCAACGCCGATCACGGCCAGTCGCTTGATCATGACGAGAGTTCCTGCTCCAGGGCTGTGATAAAACGGCTGTTCTGCAACTCTGTGCCTATGCTGATACGCAGGTGATTGTGGAGATTATAGTTGGCGATGGGGCGTGTAATGATCCCCTGGCTCAACAGTCCGTCATTGACCGGGGCCGCCTCCCGCTTGAGGTCAACAGTCAGGAAATTCGCCACGGATGGCATATAAACAAGCCCCATGGCATCAAATGCGGTCATCAGCTGCGCCATTCCCTGCTGGTTGACTTCACGCCCCTGCGTGACATAGGCGTCGTCATCCAGCACCGCCTCTGCGGCGGCGAGCGCCACCAGGTTGGCGTTGAAGGGGTGACGCACACGCTGAATCACCGAGGCAAGTTCGGGGCTGGAGATGCCGTAGCCGATGCGCAGCCCTGCAAGACCGTACATCTTCGAGAAGGTGCGCGTGACAATCAGGTTCGGGTAGTCAGCCAGCCAGTCGATGCCGTTGGGAAATTCCTCTTCAGTGACATACTCTGTATAGGCCTCATCGAGAACCACTACCACGTCTGACGGTACGCTTTGGAGGAAAGCCGCAACTTCCGATTTAGAGAGCCAGGTTCCGGTCGGATTGTTCGGGTTTGCAATAAAAACGACACGCGTATCGTTGTCGATCAGCGCGGCCATCGCATCCAGATCATGGCCATAGGGCATATGCGGATGATCAACAGGCAGGGGCGGGGCAACCTTTGCCGCTGCACCGCAGGCCTGCGTATAGATCTGGTACATCGCAAAACTGTGTTCAGAGTAGACCGCATTGACGCCAGGCTCAAGAAAGACCCGGGCGACCATATCGATGACGTCGCTGGAACCCGCACCAAGAGTGATCGCTCCCGGCGCTACAGCGCAGCGTTCGGCAAGTTTATTGCGCAGACTGTGTCCGCTGTCGTCCGGATAGAGATGTACTTCGCCGGCAACCTTCTGGATAGCCGCCCACGCCAGCGGACTTGGGCCGAGTGGATTCTCATTGGAAGCAAGCTTGATGGTATCGACCAGGCCCAGTTCACGCTCCAGTTCGATGATGGGCTTCCCGGGAATGTAGGGATGCAACTCGGCAATGCCTGCCGCGGTTCGCTTGAGCCAATCAGTTGTCACAGGACAGCCGCTGGATAGGAGCCGAGAATTTTGCACATGGATGACTCCAGATCAAGCTGCTGCAGCGCCTTTTTGACGACGGGGTCCTGTTGATGGCCGATGATATCGATAAAGAAGACGTAGTCCCAGATGCCCCGGCGTGAAGGCCTGGACTCGATGCGTGACATACTGATCCCCTGATCGGCAAAAGGAGTCAGCAGCCGATAGAGTCCACCCGCTTCATTTTTTGTTGCCAGCAGCAGGCTGGTCTTATCATCGCTGCTGACTCCCGACTGCTGTTGACCGATAATCAGGAAACGCGTGGTATTGCAGGGTTCATCTTCGATATTGTGTTCATGCACACAGAGCTTGTAGAGTGCTGCAGCCTCGGTGCTGGCAATTGCAACACCGCCGTCACTGGCAGCAATCTGTGCAGCAGCTGCATTGCTTGCAACCGCTATGCGTTCGGCATTCGGCAGATTCTGATCGAGCCAGCGCCGACACTGCGCCAGCGACTGCTGATGGCTGTAGACCTTTTCCGCCTGCCGCCAGGGTTTCTCTGTGCCCAGCAGGTTATGGTGGATGCGCAGGATCACTTCGCCGCATATCGACAACGGTGAGTTGAAAAAGAGATCGAGCGTATGGCTGATCACCCCTTCTGTGGAATTTTCGACCGGCACCACACCAAAATCGACACTGCCCGCCTCGACTTCACGAAAGACATCGCCGATAGAGGCAAGTGGTTTGGTAGATACGGAGTGACCGAAGTGCTTTAGTGCAGCGGCCTGGGTAAAGGTTCCTTCAGGCCCCAGGAAGGCAACATTCAGCGGCTGCTCCAGCGCCAGACAGGCAGACATGATCTCACGAAAAAGCCGGGCCATCTCTTCGCTGTCGAGCGGACCCCGGTTGCGCGCCTGAACTTTGCGCAGCACCTCCGCCTCGCGCTCGGGACGGTAGAAGCAGGTATCCTCGGGATCTGCAGCCAGCTTGATGCGGGCCACTTCCTGCGCACAGGCGGCGCGTTGATTGATCAACTGCTGGATCTTCTGGTCCAGTGAGTCAATCTCGTCACGTATACTGTTTAACTGTTCGCTGTCACTCATATGCAGTTGGCTTGTTTTCCGGTGCAATGCGCTGTCGCTTATTGCACCCTACGGCTTTTTTCAACAGATGCGTTTTCTTCTCTAAATCTGTGTTTATCTGTGTGCATCTGTGGATAATTATTTGTCTCTTATATTGCTCATTCACGCCCGAGACAACGCACCGACAATACACCCTCAACCGCAACCATATCTTCGATGGTTTGCTCTGAAGGCCTTGCGTCCACATCCATGAGCGTCACCGCAATATCATCATGGGATTTATTGACCATGTCGATGATATTGAGCCCCACATCCGCCAGCATGGTAGAGATCTGTCCCACCATATTGGGCACATTGGAGTTGACGACCGCAAGACGAAAACCCTCATTGCGCGACAGATGGATCTCGGGCATGTTAACCGAATTGGTGATATTGCCATTTTTTAGGTAGTCCTTGACCTGCTCGGCCACCATGATGGCGCAGTTGTCCTCTGCCTCGACGGTAGATGCCCCCAGATGCGGAAGCGTCAGGCAGCGCGGATGCTGCTTCAACAGATTGCTCGGAAAATCACATGCATAGGCATAGAGATGTCCTGAATCCAGCGCTTCAACCACAGCAGCATCATCGATGATGCCGTCTCGTGCAAAATTCAGCAGCACCGCATTTTTTGGCATCAATGCAATACGGTTGGCATTGATCATATTCCTGGTTCCTTCCACCAGCGGCACATGAAAGGTAACAAAATCAGATTTGGACAGCAGGTCATCGACACTCATCGCCTGATGGACTGCAGAATCGAGCTGCCAGG
>JADWMH010000183.1 GCA_015767355.1 Gammaproteobacteria bacterium | reverse complement strand
GCAGCCGGAACCCGGCTGCGTCTGCTCAGTTACAATATCCAGTCCGGCCAGGAGACTCAGCAGCGGCGTGATTATGTCACCAAAAGCTGGCAGACTTTTCTCCCTCATCCGATCAAGCAGCGGAACCTGGATCGTATTGCCCAACTGATCGATGACTACGACCTGGTTGGACTGCAAGAGGTCGATGCGGGGAGTTTGCGTTCAGCCTTTATTGATCAGACCGAGTACCTGGCGCATCGCGCCGGCTTTTCCAACTGGAACATCCAGGTCAACCGCAACATTGGCCACTTCGGGCAATTTGGCAACGGATTCCTGTGCCGTTTTGAGCCCGCTTCCGTGCATTACCATCGTCTGCCGGGACTGCGTGGTCGCGGCGCCATGGTGATTAAATTCGGAACAGGCGACGAGAGCCTCTCCGTAGTGCTGGTGCATCTGGCGCTGGGAAAGCGCGGCCGCATCCGGCAAATGCATTTTATGCGCGAACTGATCTCTGATACTCCCTATAACATTGTCATGGGCGATCTCAACTGCCCCAGCGGCTCTCACTATTTGGAGGATTTCCTGTCGAAGTCCGGCATGGTCGAGACCGTCATAGGTGAACCGACATTCCCTTCCTGGCGGCCTGTGCGCAAGATTGATCATATCCTGGTGTCAGATTCTCTCAGGACGGAGAACCCGGCGGTTGAGGATTTTCCCTTGTCAGATCACCTGCCGGTGCGCGTCGATGTAATACTCCCATTCAAGCTGCCACAAAGCTAATTCGGGCAGCCCCCACCTCTCCAGTTTTTATCAACCGGTAACTTTTCTCACACACTCAAGATATCCGGCCTCATCCGGCATGCTGTTGCGCGCCCGGGCTTCCCACAGAGATTGCTCCAGGCAACGAAGTAGCTTGTGTTCTGCCTCATGCTTGTCGGCGGAGGCATGCTGGATTTTCTGGTGGTGGGCGCGTATGCCTGCAGGCCTGTCTGACTCAAGCTGTTCGTAGAGTGTGATGTGCAGACCGAGATGGAAGAAGGGATTGCTGGTGTCGGCGCCGTTTGGGAAATCCTGATGGAGCGCATCCTTGCCGGATTCAAGCAGGCGCTGATATTCAGGATGTAAATTGAGGGCCTTGATGACGTGCTGCTCCAGCGCACTCAGGGTAAAGAGGCTCTGCTCCCGCTTGTTCCAGCAGGCGAGAATAAAACCTCTGATCTCTTCCCGGTTATTTCCAAACATCAGTTAGCGTGCTTCCCTCACCCTAACCCTCTCCCGGAGGGAGAGGGGGAGGGGGAGTGGAATTAAAGCCGATTCAGCTCGACACGACGGTTAAGCGCCTTGCCTTCAACCGTCTCGTTGCTGGCGATGGGGCGCTCTTCACCATAGCCTTTTGCAGTCAGGCTGTCAGCATCGACGCCCTTGCCGATCAGGTATTCGCGAACACGCTCCGCACGCCGCTGGGAGAGGTGCTTGTTGTAGTCATCCTCGGCAACGCTGTCTGTGTGGCCGGAGACTTCCAGTTTCAGCTCGGGGTGGGCATTCAAGGTCGTGGATACGCCATCGAGAATCACGATTGACTCGTCTGTCAGTTTGTCAGAGTCTGTATGAAAATTAACGCCGTGAAGGACGATGGCTTCATTGATCGCACAGCCGAATGAGTCAACCTGTGTACCTTCGGCGGTGTTCGGGCAGAAATCACTGCTGTTCAGAACGCTGTCCTTGTCATCATCAACGCTGATGGGTTTGGACGGGGCTGCCGGTTTGACATCAACCTGTGTCTGCTCAGCTGCAACCGGCGGTATAGCCGGCGCCTGGGGGGCAGCAGGAGCTGGCGCAGTTTGAGGCGCAGCAGGATAGTTATATCCGTACCGGTAGTTGTAATAGTAGTTATAAGGAGCATAAGGAGCATAACGACCATAATTGCCGTTGTAGTAGCGGTTGTAATAGCTGTTGTTGAAACGATTGTCAAAGCGGCTGTCGTTTTGGCTATAGCCATCCCCGTAACCGTAACCATCCACATCACCGTCGACATCAGCATCCATATCCCAGTCAAACTCCATTTCGAAGTCCATCTTGATATCCATATGGCCAAATGTATCGACTGCGCTGGTGACCGGTCCCAGATCATAGTCGCTCCAGCTGCGATTTCCCCAGCGGTTGCTGTTGTCCCAGGCGTTGTTGTTATTCCAGTAATTGGAGTTGTAGTTCCTGTTGCTGCGCCATGGAGTCCGGCTGCGATTGCTGTTCCATGGGGCTCTGTAGCCATAGTAGGAGGGATACCATTGATTCTGATAGCCATAGGCAGGGTATTGCGGCGCTTGAACCTGTGGCGCAGCAGTACAAGGTTGAGCCGCGGGTGCCGCTACTGGAGTTGCAGCTTCAGAAGCACACTTTTCTACCGCCTGTGCATTCATGGCAAAGCTCATCGCGCCGACTGCTAAAATCCCGGAAATCGCTTTGGTAAGAGTGTTCATGATCTATGTCCCAAAAAATCTAATTGCGTTATTGCAATAAGTATATAAGCATTTGCTGAAATAGTCACGTGGAATCTTCAGAGCTACTCCAGTAGACGAACATATCCGGCTAATGCCAAACCGCGCTCCTCGAGGCGATAACGCAATATGCGCGTATAAAAACAGCTGACTTTTGAATTGCACAGCGCCACGACCGGCTCCTTTCCCAGGGTGCTGATAAAATTGTCGATCTGCCGGCTTGACATCAGCAACAGCGGAGCATGCAGGAAGGTTTTTCCTTCCAGTCCCTTGACCTTTACATGTTTCTCCAGGGAGAGGTCGATCAGTGAAATCACTCTGACATCTCTTCGTTTGATCCTGGGCGTTCTATTGTATCGATGATCCTGTGGGAGCACATGTTTTAGAGATCCTTCCCAGAATTTTTGATTATTTTCATCTTTCCGAATTTGCTGAAAACCCTTTTCAATAATCGTATTGACTCCCCCAAACTCCTGCTGGATCGTTTGTGCAGCAATCCGGGAGCGCTTGCCGTCATGACAGAAAAAAACTCTCTCTTTCCCCTCTGATTTTCGAAGAATATCCTGCCGGACATCTTCCTCATTCAGGATATCTCCGAGACGGTAATTCAGCGCTCCCTTGATTCTCCCCTGGGAAAACTCCTCTTTTTCCCGAACATCGATGACAGCATATTTTTCTGCGTCAGCTGCGATCATCGAAAATTGAACAACGTCCGGCGTAACATCTCTCTTATTAATCTGCGCAAGTTCCGTCTTTTCAGAACGCTCGTTTTTTATCAGCTCCCAGGCATCCTTTACCTCGATGAAAAACAGGACTCCTGCAACAGTGATGAGCACCAGCAACAGCGAGGCATAGAGTTTATAGGATTTCCAAACCTGTTTATTCATACCGGTCTATTTCAGCCTGGATTTTGAGAGGCACCTGATACTCCCGGGCGAGAATGGCCACATGCGCACTCAAGGCGCCATATTTGCAAATAATACCCTTGATACCGGCCATATATTTTCCTATTTCCGGATATAAATGGTCTGAAATGACAATGACTCCAGGTGGAATCTCCTGCTCCTGATTGCTAAAGCGGAAATAGGGGCCTGTGTCAAAATCCCCGTCCACCACGACGACTCCCTGCCCATCCCGAATAGATATCTGCTTCCATAAACACTTGTCCCGATCAAACTCGATCGAACCATTCAGTATACTGTCAGAATGAAAATCTGCTTCCAATTTCCCTCGCGGTACTTTTTTTTCCAGCTCCCTCCTTATCTCCTCTCTCAGTTCCATGGCATCTTTGTGCTTGAACAGTTCGTATGCGAGAGAGACGAGAATACTTTTTTGCATCAGTTGAGGCGAGGACAAGCGGGTTAAATCCTGCTTTTTTATATCACCCAGTATTCTGGACATTTGAAAGCTCAGTCGAACTATTTTGAAAAAACCGGGAGTGATCTGCTCTTCAAGCTCCCGGTTCATATAATACTGTTCCGATATTTTTACAAATGAATTATGCGGAATAGAAACTATTGTATTTAACCGGGCCGCATAGACTTCCTTTAATGCCTGCAGGTAGATCTCGCTGAGAGCCCGGCTCTGGCTATCCCTTTCCGCCAGAATCCGGCAGACATCATTCTCTCTCCAGGAGGAGCTCTCCAGCTCCTGCAACTGCATCTTGAGTCTTACAAAATTTTCATCGTACTGAATATCTCGCGTGATCGGCCGTACTTGCACAAATTGCGGGTTCTCGAGATTCACAAACTCGATATCGGAAGGTCCGAATTGAGCGTGGATTTTCAAGAGCTGCTGTTCGAGTTTTTTATAGCGCGGGTAATCTGCCGGCAGGAGTGCGGTAAATGGATTGACCGTTCCTGAAGTCACCCCCTCGAATTCGCTGGAGTATTCAACAAGCATGCTCTTTTCGGAAAAACAAAAAACGACTCCCCACTCTTCTGCTGCAACATATTGCTGGACGATTATTTCGTCAACATCCCGGTTCAGGAATGCTTTTTTAATA
>JADWMH010000182.1 GCA_015767355.1 Gammaproteobacteria bacterium | reverse complement strand
GGCGATGTCTGATGTGGTCATAGGATGTGTTGAGGCACGAAGCGCATCATTCACACCTGATGCGCTTCGCCTACATGGACGTAGGTGAGGGGCGTGAGCAGGACGCGGTAGCTTCGCAAGCTCAACACATCCTATAAGTTTTCGATAGTGCAGTGCCACTGTTGTAGGACAGGTTTCTCAACGATCTTTCATGGCGCGTTGCTGATCGCGTTTCCAGTCGCGCTCTTTCAGGGATGCGCGCTTGTCATGCTGCTTCTTGCCCTTGGCTACGCCGATTTCGAGTTTTACCCTGCCTTTTTTCCAGTACATGGCGGTAGCGACCAGCGTGTAGCCCTTGCGTTCGATGAGGCCGATGAGTTTGCTCAGTTCATGGCGGTGCAGTAGCAGTTTACGCGTGCGCCTCGGCTCCGGATTGACGTGCGTGGAGGCGCTCAGCAGCGGGTTGATGGTGCAGCCGAAGATGAAGGCTTCACCATTTTTGACGGTGACATAGCTCTCCTTGATATTGACGTGTCCGGCGCGCAACGCCTTGACCTCCCAGCCCTGCAGGGAGATGCCGGCCTCGTAGCGCTCTTCGATAAAATAGTCATGTCCCGCTTTTTTATTCAGCGCGATGGTGCTGCCGGTTGATCTTTTCTTCTTTTTTGCTTTCTTTGCCATGGTGGGGAATTCTACATTAAGTGAGGCGATTAGTGGAAATCAACTCTCTGATTACTTGCGCTGCGTGAAATAACACTGGATAATTCATCGTTTAGCACTCATGTCTATAGTGTGCTAACGGATATTATTTAATTAGAGTTATGGCTAACACTTCTGTCGACTATGCGGTAAATGAGCGTGCGCAGTACTTTTTAAAGGTGCTGATCGAGCACTATATTCGTGATGGTCAGCCGGTTGGATCACGCACCCTGGCGCGTGACAGCGGCATGAATCTCAGTCCTGCTACCATCCGCAATGTGATGTCGGATCTGGAAGAGGCGGGTTTGATTACATCACCTCATACCTCTGCCGGGCGGATACCGACGGTTTCCGGGTATCGCTTTTTTGTCGACTTTCTGGTGTCTCTGAGGCCGCTCGAGAAGAGTGAGGTGCAGCAGATGCAACAGCAGATTGCTGTCGGCGCCGATGGTAAGGCGCTGGCGGAAAGGGCTTCCGCGGCGCTCTCTGATTTGACCCACATGGCGGGTCTGGTGATGATCCCGCGTCGCGAGCAAATTCTATTTCGACAGATTGAATTTGTACCTCTATCCGGCAGCCGTATCCTGGTGATCCTGGTGACCAGTGATGGTGAGGTGCAAAACCGGGTGATTGAATCGGCTAAACGCTTCAGTGAATCACAGCTTACACAGGCGCAGAATTTCCTCACGGCTAATTACGGCGGTCAGGATCTGGAGAGCATGCGCACCGGCCTGCTCAAGGAGATGCAGTCGACCAGGAAACAGATGGACGAGGTGATGACCCAGGCAATAGAGTTGGCTGGCCTGGTGTTGAATAACGATGACGACTCGGATGGCGATTTTGTGCTCTCCGGGCAGACCAATCTGATGGGGTTTCATGATCTCTCGGATATGACGATGCTGAAGCACCTGTTTGATTCATTTGCCGAGAAACGCCAGATCCTGCATTTGCTGGATCACTGCATGGATGCCGAAGGGGTGCAGATCTTCATTGGCGAAGAGTCAGACTACGAGCCTTTCGATAACTGCACCCTGGTGACAGCACCCTATGAGACCGATGGCAGCGTTGCCGGCGTGCTGGGCGTCGTGGGACCGACGCGCATGGATTACAACAAGGTGATCCCGATAGTGGATGTCACGGCAAAATTGTTGTCGATGGCCTTGAAGAGTAAATAATAACCCCCATGTTAGCGAGAGTTTGAGAGAGGCCCCTCAACCCGGCCTTCTCCCTGAGGGAGAGAGGGTTTGAACGGTGGAACGCCTAACTTTTTTTCCAAATTGATTACAGAGACTGATGAGCATGTCTGATAGAGATGATTTGATCGAGGACGAAGAGCTGCTTGAACAGCTTGAGCCTGAAACTGCTGCTGAAGAGGCGGAGGTGCTCACCATCGAAAGTCTGCAGCAGCAGCTCGACGAGGCCCAAAAGATCATTGATGAGAGTTCGCTGCGCGCGCGCGCGGACATCGACAACCTTCAACGGCGTCATAAAAAGGAGCTGGAGAAGGCGCATAAATTTGCGCTGGATGACTTCTCGAAAGAGCTGTTGCCGGTGTGGGACAGCCTCGAGCTTGGCATCCAGGCGGCCCTCGATCATACAGCGGACGTGGACAAACTGCGCGAGGGCAATGAGTTGACGCTGAAGCTGCTGAGCGACGTGATGAACAAGTTCGGTATCGAGCAGATCGATCCCCTGGGTAAAATTTTCGATCCTGAAGAGCACCAGGCGATGTCGATGCAGCCCAGTGATGAGCTGCCGCCCAATACAGTGACTGCGGTCGTACAGCGCGGCTACAAGTTGAATGGCCGCCTGATACGCCCGGCCATGGTGATGGTGTCGCAATAGATAAACCTGGGGAATACTCTGATCGAGGCGCGACGATTCATTCAGAGACTCCTTGAAAACCCTACTTGCCATCCCCATTTAGAGACAAGCAAACGAATTTAACGACAATTTACACATTTATATAGAGATAATCTGGAGAAACTCATGGGAAAAATTATTGGAATCGACCTCGGCACCACCAACTCCTGTGTTGCAGTGATGGATGGTGATGCGCCGCGGGTTATTGAAAACGCGGAAGGCGATCGCACCACACCGTCGGTGGTTGCATTTACCAGCGATAACGAGATCCTGGTCGGTCAATCCGCCAAGCGCCAGGCCGTCACCAATCCGAAGAATACCCTGTTTGCGATCAAGCGACTGATCGGACGCAACTTTGATGATCCCATGGTCAAACGTGACCAGGATCTCGTTCCCTATGAGATCGTCAAGGCGGACAATGGTGACGCCTGGGTTGAGGTCAACGGCAAAAAGATGGCGCCTCCGGAAATCGCTGCGAAAGTGCTGCAGAAGATGAAGACGACTGCCGAGGACTATCTTGGTGAGCCGGTGACAGAAGCCGTTATCACCGTGCCTGCCTACTTTAATGATTCACAGCGCCAGGCGACCAAGGATGCCGGCAAGATTGCCGGTCTGGAAGTCAAGCGAATCATCAACGAGCCGACAGCCGCAGCACTTGCTTACGGCATGGACAAGCAGGTTGGTGATCGCAAACTGGCTGTCTACGACCTCGGCGGCGGCACCTTCGACGTCTCTATCATCGAGATTGCCGAAATTGATGGTGAGCATCAGTTTGAAGTGCTTTCGACCAACGGCGACACCTTCCTCGGTGGTGAGGACTTCGATAACCGTGTCATTGACTTCCTGGTTGACGAGTTCCAGAAAGCGCAGGGTGTTGATCTGCGAAATGACCCTCTGGCGTTGCAGCGACTCAAGGAGTCGGCAGAGAAGGCGAAGATCGAGCTCTCATCCAGCCAGCAAACCGATGTCAACCTGCCTTACATCACGGCGGACCAGACCGGTCCCAAGCACCTCAATATCAAGTTGACGCGCGCCAAGCTGGAAGCGCTGGTCGAGGATCTGGTCAAGGGCACCATCGAGCCGCTCAAGGTTGCATTGTCTGATGCCGGAATGTCGACGTCAGAGATCGATGACGTCATCCTGGTCGGCGGCCAGACGCGTATGCCGCTGGTGCAGAAGACAGTCGAAGAGTTCTTCGGCAAGGCGCCGCGCAAGGATGTCAATCCCGATGAAGCCGTCGCCATGGGCGCCGCGATTCAGGGTGGTGTGCTTGGCGGTGAAGTCAAAGACATCCTGCTGCTGGACGTCACTCCGCTGTCGCTGGGTATCGAGACCATGGGCGGTGTCATGACCAAGCTGATCGAAAAGAACACCACCATTCCGACCAAGGCGGAGCAGGTCTTCTCGACGGCCGATGATAACCAGACTGCTGTGACCGTGCATGTGCTGCAGGGTGAGCGTGAGCAGGCCTCTGCGAACAAGTCACTGGGACGTTTTGATTTGACGGATCTTCCTCCGGCGCCGCGCGGCATGCCGCAAATCGAGGTCAATTTTGATCTTGATGCCAACGGCATTTTGCATGTTACTGCAAAGGACAAGGCGACCGGCAAGGAACAGAAGATCCAGATCACGGCCTCCAGCGGACTCTCCGATGAAGAGGTCCAGCGCATGGTGGGCGATGCGGAGTCACATGCCGAGGAAGATAAAAAATTCCACGAGCTTGTGGCGGCGCGCAACCAGGCTGACAACATGCTGCATGCAACTAAAAAGAGCATGGAAGAGCTGGGCGACAAACTCGAGGGCGGTGAACGCGCTTCCATCGAGGCTGCCATCAACGATCTTGAAGGCGTCATGGATAGTGATGACAAGGATAAGATCGAGGCCAAAACCAAGGCGCTTACCGAGGCCTCTGCGAAAATGGCCGAGAAGCTCTATGCTGAT
>JADWMH010000181.1 GCA_015767355.1 Gammaproteobacteria bacterium | reverse complement strand
CAGTTGCTAAAAAGCTCTGAATGCATCGAAGCGGCTCAATCAGAGAGCCTCCCTGTGATGAGTGCCGCTACCCGTAAATCGCAGCAAAGTGACGCGTTTTGACATTTATAACTTGAAATGTTTGCTGAATTGTTTAACATTCAAAGGATTATTTCGATGCTGGCAGAATTGATTGTTGCGTCTGCTGTATAAACTCTTCATGCTTTCTGTGAACAGGCTCCTTGATCCAGGTTTGATTTCTGTGTGTCGTTAGAGGTATTTTGTGGGACTATTCTCCAGATCATCCAAAAAACTGTTAGGCATTGATATCAGCTCCTCGGCGGTCAAGCTGGTGGAACTCAGCCGCACCAGTGTGCGCGGACAATGGCTGTACAAGGTCGAGGCATTTGCGACGACATCGATACCCGAGGGAGTTGTTGAGTCGAAACGCATCAACGACCCCGGGGTCGTTGGCGACGCCATCCGCGATGTGGTGACGCGCAGCGGCACTACGGCAAAACGGGCTGCTACGGCTCTATCCGGATCATCTATTATTTCACGAGTGATTCAACTGCCGGCAGGGTTGAGTGAATCCGAGATGGAGGCGATGGTCGCGTTGGAGGCAGATCAGTATATTCCCCAGCATATTGACGAAGTCCGTTATGATTTTGATGTGCTTGGCGCCAATGCCGTCAATGCTGAATCAGTGGATGTGCTGCTTGCGGCGTCACGTGGCGACGTTGTTGATGACCTCATGAATGCGCTTGAGGTAGGCGGCCTGATCCCCGAGGTTGTCGATGCCGAACCTTACGCTGTCGAGCATTGCTGCCAGTTGTTGATGCAGGATGATGCGTCTGCGAGCATGGAGTCCAACACTGTCATTGCCGATATTGGCGTCAGGGCGATGGATGTGCATGTGCTGCACCATGGTAATATGGTGCAAACCAGAGAGTATGCTATTGGCGGAAGCCAACTGACATCTGATATCCAGCAAGCCTACGGTCTCGGTTACGATGAGGCCGAAAGACAGAAGTGTCATGGCTCGGACACGGCCGGTTATGAGGAGATGGTGATACAGCCATTTGTCAAGCGTCTCACCCAGGAGTTGCGGGGAGCGCTGCAGATTTATCAGGCAAAAGATGAGAGGGCGTCAATCGGACAGGTCCTACTTGTGGGCGGCTGCGCTAACTTGCCGGGAATCGCTGCCCGGGTAGAGGAAGAGCTTGCGTTGCCTGTCAAGGTCTGGGACCCTTTTGCAAAGATGCAGTTTGCCAAAAAAGTGGACATCAATCGTCTCAGAGCTCAGGCGCCGGGGTTGGCTGTGGCCAGCGGATTGGCATTGTGGGGATATCTATAGTGCTCCATCAACATTCTGAATCCCAAATTATCATGTTGATGGAGCGCTGACATGGCAAAAATCAACCTTGTTCCATGGCGGGAAGAGCGCAACAAACTGCGTCAGAGAGAGTTGTTTGGAATGTTGGCCGCAACGGTCGCGGCAACACTGGCGCTGGGGATACTATGGCACATGTTTCATCAGTACCGCATTGACAAGCAGATAGAGCGCAACCAGTTTTTACGCACTGAAATCGCTCTTGTTGATAAGAAGATCCAGGAGATCAAAAAGCTGGATGAGCTGCGCGAGAAATTGACGGTGCGCATGGAGCTGATTCGTTCGCTGCAGACGAGCCGGCCCGAATCCGTACATCTGATGGATGAAAATGTCTCGATCATGCCGGATGGCGTGAGGGCATCGTCGATCAATCAAAACGGTTCGAGAATTGAGTTGAAAGGCCTGGCGCAGTCGAATGCCCAGATCTCGGCATTAATGCACAATGTCGATAAGTCGGTTTGGCTGAAAAAACCCTCCCTGCAGTTGATCAATAAAGAGAATAAAGGCAGCCAGGGATTGAGCCACTTCAGACTGGTCTATTTGCAAACACGCCCAAAGAAAGAGCAGAGTGATGAACCTGTCGGAACTGAATAATCTCGATTTTTCAAATATGGGCAACTGGCCGGCTCCCGCCAAGGCGATGCTGATGCTGTTGCTGGCGGCTTTGATTGGCGGCGCCTGGTACTATTTTGACACCATGGATCAGTTTGAAATGCTGGGGCGTTACCAGAAAGAGGAGGGCGCACTGAAGAGTGAATTTCTGGTCAAGCAGGATAAAGTGCTGAACCTCGAGATCTACAAAAAACAGTTGGAAGAGATGAAACTGGATTTTGCGAAGATGTTGAGGCAGTTGCCGGATAAAAGTGAGATTGCCGACCTGCTGGTGGATGTCTCGCAAACCGGACTTGCCGCAGGGCTTGAGTTCGAGCTGTTCCAGCCATTGAGTGAGCAGGAAAAAGATTTCTATGTGGAGCTTCCGATCAAGATCAAGGTCGTTGGCGACTACCATGAGTTTGGTGACTTTGTCAGTGGCCTGGCGGCCCTGCCGAGAATCATTACCATGCATGATATCAAGATCTCTAAAACAGGAAAAAGAGCAGACCTGCTGATGGAGACAACCGCAAAAACCTATCGTTATATCGGCGACGGTGGTGAGCAGTGATGAGGCTGTTTTACATAGTCGCCTTTACTCTCCTGTTGTCCGGATGTCTTGTTCAGGGAAGCGATGATCTGCGTCAATTTGTTGCCGAAGCCAAAGCGAAAGAGGGTGCGCCGGTTGAGCCATTGCCCAAGATGCCGCAGGTTGAAGTCTATGCATACACTGCTGCAGTGCGTGGGGCGAGAAGTCCTTTTCTGTCAGGCAATGTTGAGCAGCAGCAGTCTGATTCCGGGGATGGCATTCGCCCTGATATTTCACGCGCCAGGGAGGAGTTGGAGCAATATCCGCTGGATTCTTTGCGCATGGTCGGCATTCTTGCACAGGATGACGTCACATATGGCCTGGTGCAGTCCCAAAAGGACCGCATGGTTTTTCGCGTCCGCCAGGGGAATTACATGGGGATGAATGATGGACGCATCAGCGGTATTTTCCAGGACCGCATCGAGTTGATCGAGATTATTCATGGCAGCCAGGGCGGTTATGTCGAACGCCGGGCTTCAATTGCACTGGGGCAGAAATAGCTCCTTGAGTGAGAGGTAAGAAAATGCATATTCCAGATGATATTGCAATGATGCGGCAGCAGAGACGGCAGGCATGGGGCCGGCAACTCATGCTGACAATCCTGCTGACAGCATTCATGCTGCCATCGCTGGCTGCTCAATCGCTAACCTCTATCTCTCATCGCATCACTCCTGAGGGGGTTGTACGTATTGAGATCGATGCCAGTGAGCCGTTTGATACGCTGCCGGCCAGTTTCTCAACCTATTCGCCATCCAGAATTGTTGTGGATATCGCAGGTAGCAGTGACCTCGAAAGCAAGATCTATGCAATCAATGAGAGCGGGGTTGCGAATGTAAGAATTGTCGAGTCTGCAGGCCGCACCCGTGTGGTGGCTCAGCTGGATAAGAAGTTGCCTTACGAGATCAGCACAGACGATAAATCCCTTGTCATTGAGATCGGCAGCCCGCAGCTGGCAGCAGCAAAGGGCGCAGCTGCACAATCAGCAGAGACGACGGCCGCAGAAGCAGCCGGGGAAACAGAGGCAGAGCCGGCGTCAGAGGTGCAGAGTGACTCGGGCGGCCGACTTTCACTCAATTTCCAGGATATTGAAATTCGATCCGTGTTGCAGTTGCTGGCTGATTTTACCGGCCTTAACATGGTTGTCAGCGACACGGTGGGAGGAAATATCACACTCCGTCTGAAAGATGTCCGTTGGCAGGAGGCGCTGGATATTATTCTGCAGACAAAAGGACTGACCATGCGCCAGAAGGGCAATATCATGATGATTGCGCCAACGGTTGAAGTCACTGCGCGTGAGAGGCTGGAGGCAGAGTCAAAGATCAGCCTCGAACAGCTGGCGCCGCTGCAGACAAAAATCATCAAGGTGAAATACGCCAAGGCTTCGGAGATGGCTGAGCTGATGAAATCAGAGGCCAACCTGTTCCTATCGGAGCGCGGCAGCATTGGCGTAGACAGCCGAACCAATGCGATGTTGATCCATGATGTCCCCTCCAGCATCAGAAAAATTGCCGGCCTCATTGCCAGGCTGGATCACCCTGTGCGCCAGGTGATGGTCGACAGCCGCGTGGTAATTGCTACTGACACTTTTGCCAGGGATATCGGCATCAGGTTTGGCGGCGCAGGCATTCAGCAGAATGGCGATACCATATTCGGCGCCAGCGGCACCAAGAGTGCATTGCTACTGAATGATCCAACTGGCGGCCTGGCAGAAAATTCACTGGCGGTCAATCTTCCTGCGACTTTGGGATTTCCGGCAGGCGGGGCGATCAACTTTTTTGTCGGCAAGCTGGGCTCCTACCTGATGCAGCTGGAGATCTCCGCGATGGAGCAGGAGGGCACTGCAGAGGTGGTCGCCAGTCCCAGGGTGGTGACCACCGACCAGCACCCTGCGCTTATCGAGCAGGGAACGGAGATCCCCTATTCAACCTCGA
>JADWMH010000180.1 GCA_015767355.1 Gammaproteobacteria bacterium | reverse complement strand
TCTTATTTATCAACAAATTATGATTTCTCTTTTCAGTCGAAATGACAACATATTGGGGTTTTGCAAGAGGCTCAGCTGAGAGTGATATATTGCAATTGCCTTGATCCTGGAAAGAGCTTAGCCTGCTACATTAACTTCTCTGATGGATTCCGTCATTGCGAGCGCAGCGCGGCAATCTCCAAACCAGATTGCCGCGTCGCCTACGGCTCCTCGCAATGACGGTAACAAAATGCATTCAATGCACGGGGTTATTGAGAACTTGCATTAGGGATTTTCATCTCATTTCAGACTGGCATTGTGGACAGAGATAACAGGATTGACCACCGCTGTTTGTACGTATGATCCGGGTCCCGCATTGGTAGCAGGGCTTGCCTTCGCGGCGGAAGACCCAGAACCTTGCATCTTCCAATGTGGTCCCATGCTGCATCATCTTTTTCGCCGTGGCAAGATGGTGTGTGATGCCCCCGCTCTTATAGGATTGGCGTGGCACATCGAGCAGGGATTCAGAAAGCAGCGCCAGTTGCGGCTGCGCAAGTTGTATCGGTTTCATACAGGGGTGCAGTCGGCATACAAAAAGTATTTCGCAACGCAGGTAATTCCCGATTCCGGCTATGAAGGCTTGATTGGTCAGCAGAGTTGCTAACTGCCTTCTTCTAAAGCTCTCATCCATGAGCTGCTGCAGCAGAATTTCGGCTGTTGTCTGCCCGGAGAGCACGTCGGGTCCCAGCCTGGAGAGAAATGGATGGATGCCAACTTCACTCTCTGTCAGCACGGCAATCTCTGATGCGCTATAGAGCAGGGCTGAGCGATCGTGGGTATGAATGGCCACTCTGAGCTGACGCCTGGTATCCGGCGTCTTTCCAGCATCAACACAATACCAGCGGCCATAGAGTTGATTATGCGTATAGAGATTAAGACTATTGGAGAAGCGTGTAAGCATCGCCTTGCCACGGGTTTCTACCGAAATGACTTTGCTGACGGTAAGTGGATGTTGCCACTGCTTGAGGTGTGGCCGGGTGAATTCTACGCCTGTGATCTCTTTTCCGCGGATAGCTGCTTCAATAGAATCTGCAGCCCTGCGAATCTCTGGACCTTCCGGCATAAGATTGAAATGTATTCTGATGGGGTAAAAAAATAGGCGGGTTAATAAACCCGCCTTAACACTACTTGCGTAGAGGGGAAACACAGAATTAATCTGCACATCTATTTAAGCAGAGTTCAGTGTCGATGGTATTGACCTCGATCAACAAAACCAGAAACTGATATCATTTAATGATGCCTGAAAAAATGCTTGTTGATGAGATCATCCGGCAACTCGATCAATCACTGGAGGTCGAGTTCTCCTTCTATCAAATCGAGATCCCTGCTGAAGCCATCTCACTGCTGCCGGCTCAGCAGCAGAATTTTGTACTCGACTGGGTAGAACGCGCTGCCAGTATCAATATTACGGTTGGATACGAGTTTCTGCTGCACGCCGTCGAGGCGCTTGAAAAACTGGGTCAGGAGATGATCGAGGCGTGGCTGCTGCATGCCATGGACAGTTATGATCGCAGCGGCCTGAGACAGGCGCTTGAAATTGTGCGCGACATGGAGGCCTATATCCAGTTTGGCAAGGAGCGCACGGCAGCTGCGCTCTATGCTGAGCATGAAGCCATCCTGAGCCATTTCGTGCAGGGATTGTCCGGGCGAGAGCTCAAACTCGGGATGATAGAGTCAGCGCTTCCCTATACAGATTCAGAGACACTCTTCCTGCCGCAAATCGTTGCCCGTCTGCCCGTCGCTAAAGACAACTTTCGATTGCTCAAGGCGATGACCGCCCATTTGTGGGCGCAAACGCGCTATGGCTCCTTTCAGGTTGATTTGTTGCAACAACTTGCCTCCTATGCGGATCAGGAGAGTGCGTTCAGCAGCTTTCATACGCTGGAGCGGATTCGACTCGATGCCTGTCTGCAGAGGGAGTTGCCTGGTCTTCATCGGGACATGCAGGAGTTATCCGGTTTGCTGGATGAGTCCCTGACTCTGCTCCCGGATCACGCCATGAAGCTGCTTCAGGATCCACAGGCGACAGTGCACACGACACTGCAACTGCTGAATGAGCTCTATGATCAGCTTGTCCTCATTGACTGTTGCTATCAGGGGCGTCTGGACCCTGACGCTATCGCTGAGACCCGCGCCGCGCGCATCGAGCGGGAGAAAGCGCTGCTGCGTGTTGCCTTCAAAGAGATCGCGGAAGAGCATCACGGGGAGGAATCGCCGCAACAGCAGCGTTTCGAGATCAGCAATAATCAGCAGGAACAGGCGCATGATCTCGATTTTTCCCTCACGCTGGAGGATGCGCCTGTTGCGCCGCCTGCGGTTGTTTCCAGGCTGATCACATCGATCATGCTCGATTTCGGGGAGGTCCCCGATGAGTATCTGACCCCGGCGGGTGATGGCGAATATGATATCAGCAAGTATCAGCAGCAGGAGGCCGGCAGCGTCGATGTCTGGTCAGGGACATATCATGAAGAGGGGGCTTTTTTCTACAACGAATGGGACTACCGCCGCAGACACCATAAAAAGCGCTGGTGCGCACTGCGTGAAGTGGAGGCCGAAGAGAAGGAATCCGGGTTTTATGCGCAGACTTTGCACAAATACCGCGGGCTGGGGATTTCACTGCGGCGCACCTTTGAACTGTTGCGCGGTGAAGATAAACTGCTGAAGCGTCAAAACTTCGGCGATGATATTGATATCGATGCTGTTGTCGAAGCCTGGCCGGACTGGATTGAGGGAAGTGAAATGACCAATCGCCTGTTCACTCACATGCATAAAGAGGAGCGCAATATTGCGGTGTTGTTCATGGTCGATATGTCCGGCTCCACCCGTGGGTGGATCAATGATGCGGAGCGTGAAGCATTGATCCTGATGGTCGAGTCATTGCAGATACTGGGGGACCGCTACGCAATCTACGGCTTCTCGGGAAATACGCGCAAGCGCTGTGACAGCTACCATATCAAGGATTTTGACGAACCGCTGGATGACGGTGTCAGGGCGCGTATCTGCGGCATCGAGGCGAAGGATTATACCCGCATGGGTGCGCCCATCAGGCACTATACTGAAAAGCTGAATCAGGTTGATGCGCGCATCAAACTTTTGATCACCCTCTCGGATGGCAAACCGGATGATTATGACCTGGAATACCGGGGAGAGTACGCGATCGAGGATACCCGCATGGCGCTCTATGAGGCGCAGCGCGCTGGTGTGCATACATACTGCATCACCATCGATGCCACTGGACATGACTATCTGCCGCACATGTACGGAGCCGCCAATTTCACCGTTATCGACAAGGTGGAGAAACTGCCGTTGAAAATTGCAGATATCTATCGAAAAATTACATCATGAAACCTATTTTATGAAACTCACTGAAATCAACATCTATCCTGTCAAATCACTGGCCGGAATCTCATTGCAGTCATCACCTCTGGATGCCATGGGACTGCGCTACGACCGCCGCTGGATGCTGGTGACGCCTGCTGGTAAATTTATCACGCAGCGCACGCATCCGCAGATGGCTTTGATCCAACCACAGCTGCCAGACGGGGTATTGACGCTGACCAGACAGGGCATGCTGGATCATCATGTACCGGCTGTTTCAACTGACAGAATGTCCATGCAGGTGGAGATCTGGAATGACGGGGTGAATGCACTATGTATCAGCGATGAGACCGATGCATGGTTAACACAGGCGATAGATGCTCCCTGTCGCCTGATCTACATCGCAGAAGATGAAATCCGTCAGTGCGACCTTCAGTATGCCGAGGCGGGCGACCGCACGGGTTTTGCAGACGGTTTCCCGCTGCTGCTGATCTCGCAAGCTTCACTCGATGATCTCAACGGGCGACTGCAGCAGCCGTTGCCGATGAGGCGCTTCCGGCCAAACCTGGTCGTCTCCGGATGTGATCCCTATGCAGAGGATGGATGGCGGAAGATACTCATTGGCGATATCAGGCTGCGTGTCGTCAAGCCCTGCTCACGCTGCGTGATCACTACGGTCGACCCTGAAACGGGTGTCAAGGGGGCGGGCGAACCGCTGCGAACACTTGCCGGATACCGCATGCGCGACAAACAGGTCTATTTTGGCCAGAATCTGATCCATCAGCAGCATGGCGTGCTGTCAGTGAATCAGGAGGTCATTGCTGAATAACTGTGTGAAACAAAGTTGGCAGTCATCAGTCGGCAGTTTGCAGCAAAAAGAGTTGCACATGGCAATGACCCGACTAGCAATCCTTGAGCCATCAACATGTTTACAAATGAGTCAAGTTTTACAAAAATTTTTTTCGCTAAGAACGCAAAGGGCGCAAAGGTTTTTCTTGGCGAACTTGGCGTCTTTGCGAGAGAAAATGTTTTTTCATGCCTTGTCAGTCTGAGACTTGGTCTCGCTAGACTTCTGCCAACTGACAACTGCCAACTTTTATGGAATCTTCAGCGTCTGTCCAATTTTCAGGCTGGTCGAGC
>JADWMH010000179.1 GCA_015767355.1 Gammaproteobacteria bacterium | reverse complement strand
GGGTCGTAACCGATGACATTCATGCCCAGATTGGTCGCCGCATTGGCAATGCGGATGCCAATCGCGCCCAGTCCGACCACGCCGAGGGTTCTCCCAGGTAGTTCAAAACCGCCGAAATTCTTTTTGCCGGCCTCGACAGCCTTGTGAATCTGCTCATCATCACCCTCCAGGGTGCGCGCAAACTGCCATGCCGATGCAATATTGCGGGAGGTCATCAGCATCGCCGCAATCACCAACTCCTTGACGGCATTGGAGTTGGCTCCAGGCGCATTGAAAACCGGGATGCCGCGTTTTGTCATGGCATCGACTGGAATATTATTCACACCGGCGCCTGCGCGCCCTATCGCCTTGATTGAATCGACAATCTCCATATCATGCATCTTCGCAGAACGCACCAGAATGGCATCCGGAGCAGAGCACTCGGATGAGACCTCGTACTCTTCACGGGGAAGACGATCGAGGCCGGTGACGGAGATGTTATTGAGTGCCAAAATTTTATACATTGTTTTATATCCTGGTGGGGATTGTTACATATTGCAAGAAATCAGAATTTTAAACCACAGATGCACACGGATATTCTGTCTATCTGTGTTCATCTGTGGTTAAATTATTCTGTGGCTAATCCACAGAAAGCAATTAACCCCGCTTTTTCTCAAATTCTGCCATAAAATCTACCAATTTTTGGACACCCTCTTCCGGCATCGCATTGTAGATACTGGCGCGCATTCCGCCGACGGATCTGTGCCCCTTCAGTGTTACCAGCCCCTCTGCTTCCGCCTCTTCGAGAAACAGCGGATCCAGATCCGGATCAGCCAGCGTAAAGGGGACATTCATCCACGAACGGCATCCCGGATCAACCGGATTGGCGTAGAAGTCCGAGTTATCGATGGCTTCATACAGCAAATTCGCCTTGCGCTCATTGATCTGAGCCATGGCGTCCAGACCACCCAGCTCCTTGAGCCACTGGAACACCAGCCCGGCAAGATACCAGCCATAGGTTGGCGGCGTATTGTACATGGAGCCGTTCTCTGCATGAGTCGCATATTGAAACATCGCTGGCGTACCGGCCAGCGCATCACCAATCAGGTCGTCACGCATAATCACCAGTGTCAGTCCGGCCGGCCCGATATTCTTCTGTGCGCCGGCATAAATCAGACCGAACTGCGTGACATCGATGGGACGGGAGAGAATGGTCGATGACATGTCAGCGATCAGCGGCTTGCTGCCGGTTTGCGGGATATAGGAGAATTCGACACCGCCGATGGTTTCATTGGGTGTGTAATGCACGTAAGCTGCATCATCCATCAACGTCAGCTCATCCTGCGAGGGAACGCTGGTGAATTTGTCACTCTCGGTGCTTGCTGCGACATTCACATCGCAGTAGCGCCCGGCCTCTGCGATCGCCTTTTTGGACCAGGCGCCGGTATTGATATAGTCGGCGCCCCCTTTTCCATGTAACAGATTCATTGGAATCATGGAAAACTGGGATGAGGCGCCGCCCTGCAGGAACAAAACCTTGTAGTTGTCTGGAATCTGCATCAATTCACGCAGATCCGCCTCGGCCTGCGCGGCTATGGACATAAAGGCTTTACCGCGATGGCTCATCTCCATCACCGACATTCCCGTGCCCTGCCAGTCAAGCATCTCCTGTTGTGCAATTTGCAGAACTGCTTCCGGCAACGCTGCCGGTCCTGCGCTGAAATTATAAACCCTTGTCATCTCTCTAGGACTCCGTTGAATCATTCGTGTTCTCTTCAGTGTTCTCTTCAGGACTCTGCGTGGATTCATCATCCCCGCTGCCCTCTTCCGCTTCGTCATCCCCCTCTTCGTCGAGAGAGACTATACGTTCTATGCCGATGAGGTGTTCTTTCTTACTCAGATTGATGAGTTTCACACCCAGGGTGCTGCGGCTCGTGACCGAGATACCCGCAACCAGGGTGCGCACCAGCGTGCCGCCGTCGGTAATCAGCATAATTTCATCGTCATCATCAACCAGTACGGCGCCAATCTGGGCGCCATTGCGCTCTGATGTCTTGATGGAGATGACGCCCATGCCGCCGCGTCCCCTGATCGGATAGTTTTCGATGGTTGTGCATTTTCCATAACCATTCTCTACGGCGGTCAGCACCTTGGCGTTGTCACGTGCAATGATCAGCGAGATCACCTCGTGATCACCGCTAAGCCTGACTCCACGCACACCGGTCGCCGTACGCCCCATAGACCTCACATTGGACTCATTAAAACGGATCGCTTTTCCCTCGGATGTAAACAGCATCACATCCTGGGAACCATCGGTGATATCGACGCCAATCAGGCGGTCGTCGTCACGCAGCCCAAGTGCGATAATTCCGCTCTTCAACGGACGTGAAAACGCTGTCAAAGGCGTCTTTTTGACGGTGCCGGAGCTGGTCGCCATGAAGACGAATTTGTCATCTGCATAGTCGCGTACCGGCAGCACCGCAGTGATGCGTTCGCCCTCCTCAAGCGGAAGCAGGTTGTTCATCGGCCTGCCGCGCGCAGCTCTACCGGCCTGCGGCAGCTGATAGACCTTGAGCCAGTAAACCTTGCCGCGACTGGAGAAGCACAGGATGGTGTCATGTGTATTGGCGACAAAAAGCTTGTCGACAAAATCGTCATCCTTTGTTTTGGTCGCTGTTTTACCTTTGCCTCCGCGCCGCTGTGCACGGTAGGCATCGAGCGGCTGCGACTTGGCGTAACCCAGGTGCGAGAATGTCACCACCATATCCTCTTGCGGGATCAGGTCTTCGGTAGTCAGGTCGAGCTGATCGACAACGATCTGTGTACGCCTCTCATCACCAAACTGCTCGTTGATCAGCTGCAACTCTTCTCGAATGACATCCATCAGGCGGTCAGCGCTGGAGAGAATATCAAGCAGATCACCAATGAGTTCCAGAATCTCCTCAAACTCGTTGAGAATTTTTTCCTGTTCGAGCCCGGTGAGCTTCTGCAGGCGCAGATCCAGAATCGCCTGTGCCTGCTTTTCGGTAAGGAGGTAGCCCTGTTCGCTCAGGCCAAAACCTTCGGCAAGATCCTCCGGTTTGGTTGCATCGGCGCCACTGCGCTGCAGCATCGCCTCAAGCGGCCCCGACTGCCAGTGTCGGGCCATCAGCCCGCTTCTGGCCTCGGCGGGATTCGACGCACTCTTGATGAGCGCAATAATTTCGTCAATATTAGCCAGTGCAACCGCAAGTCCTTCGAGGATATGCGCACGGTCCCTCGCCTTGCGCAGCTCAAACAGGGTGCGCCTGGTGACCACCTCGCGGCGGTGACGCAGAAACAGCTCGAGTATCTGTTTCAGATTCAGCAGGCGCGGCTGGCCATTCACCAGGGCAACCATATTGATGCCGAACACATTCTGCATCTGGGTCTGTTTGAAAAGGTTGTTCAGCACCACTTCATAGACTTCGCCGCGCCTGAGCTCGATCACCATGCGCATGCCATCCTTATCGGATTCATCACGCAAACCGGTGATGCCTTCCAGTTTTTTCTCCTTGACCAGTTCAGCGATCTTTTCCAGAAGGCGCGCCTTGTTGACCTGATACGGCAGTTCGGTGACCACGATACGCAGGCGTCCATGGTCGAACTCTTCACTCTCTGCACGGGCGCGCAGATAGATGCGTCCCCGCCCCGTACGATAGGCTTCGTCAATTCCGCGAGAGCCATTGATGATTCCCTGGGTCGGAAAATCGGGACCCGGAAGATATTCCATGAGTTCCCTGTAGCCGAGGTCAGGATTTTCGATCAGCGCGAGACAGGCATTGATGGTTTCGCTCAGGTTGTGCGGCGGTACATTTGTCGCCATGCCCACAGCGATGCCTGATGAGCCATTCACCAGCAGATTCGGAACCCTGGTTGGCAATACCGAAGGCTCATGCTCCGAACCGTCGTAGTTTGCTACGAAATCAACCGTCTCTTTTTCAAGGTCCTGAAGCAGAGAGTGGGCGATTTTTGACATGCGAATTTCGGTATAGCGCATAGCCGCCGGAGAATCACCATCGACAGAGCCGAAGTTACCCTGTCCATCCACGAGCATGTAGCGCAGGGAGAAGGGCTGCGCCATGCGAACAATGGTATCGTAAACCGCTGTATCGCCATGCGGGTGATACTTACCGATGACATCACCGACGATACGGGCTGATTTCTTGTATGGCTTATTCCAGTCATTGCGCAGTTCATGCATCGCAAAAAGGACGCGACGGTGAACAGGCTTCAGGCCATCCCTGACGTCAGGCAAGGCACGCCCGACAATGACGCTCATTGCATAATCCAGATAGGATTGCTTCATCTCGTCTTCGAGATTGATCGAGAGAACTTCCTTGGCGAATTCAGTCATGGCGGGGTGGTTTCAAAGGTGATTTTGACACCCTCGTCTTCGAGGGTGAGGTGATTGGTAATCAAGCAGTGGATTCTACCATAAAATCAACCTTTACAGCATGGTTTGAGACACAAAAAACCCCGCTCAAAGAGCGGGGCTTCAAAGAGG
>JADWMH010000178.1 GCA_015767355.1 Gammaproteobacteria bacterium | reverse complement strand
CTTATCTCAAACCAGGTGGATATCTACTACTGGAACACGGCTATAATCAGGGCAGCGCTGTACGACAACTCATGCATCAATCAACTCTCGACGAGATTCACACCCTCACCGATCTTGCCGGGCATGAGCGAGTCACCATGGCGCGTAGAGTCATAACAAAATAATCCCGAAGGGCTGTCACTCTTTCATATCAATATAGTTTACTCTGCTCTATGAGAACCCAATGCGTTGTAACCAAGTCATCTTTCAGAGGTCAATGAACAATGAAAAAACTGCTTAGTCCCGCAGGCATCCTGCTAATCATAGTCATCCTCATCGCTATAATGGCCTGGAGCAGCTATAACCGCCTTGTTGGTCTGGAAGAGAGTGTCGATGCTGCCTGGAGCCAGGTGGAGAATGTCTACCAGCGCCGCGCCGACCTGATACCCAACCTGGTGAAAACGGTCGAGGGGACACGCGACTTCGAACAGCAAACCCTGCAGAACGTCGTCGAGGCCAGGGCAAAAGTCGGGCAGGTACAAATCAGCGGGGCGCCAACGGCTGAGCAGATGTCTGCCTTTCAGGCCAATCAGTCTGCATTGGGGAGCGCCCTGTCACGCTTGCTCGCAGTGGTTGAACGCTACCCGGATTTGAAAGCGACAGAAGCCTTCAGGGACTTGCAACGGCAGATTGAAGGCGCAGAAAATCGCATCACTGTCGAGCGGCGGCGTTTCAACGAGGCCGCAAGAGCATACAACACCTCCCGAAGACGCTTCCCGGCCAATCTCATGGCCAACTATCTTGGCTTCGAAGAGAAAGCCTATTTCGAGTCTGATGCGGGAACAGAGAAGCCTCCGGCTATCAATTTTCCAAATAGAGCGCATAGACAACCCTTATGAGTGTCAGCACGCTCTTTAGCGATGCCGATCTGCAGAAGATACGCGAAACGGTCGCCACAGCGGAGTCCCGCAATGCCGGGGAGATCGTTCCTTATCTCGTCGGGCGTGTCGATGACTACGAGGAGGCCCGCTGGCGCGGGGCGACACTCTGTGCTCTGCTGATGGCGCTGCTGGCCGGCGCTATACACAGCTACGCTGGCTTCTGGGGTGATGCTATGCTGTTGTGGATGACGCTGCCAACCATGACTGGCGTCGGACTGGGATATCTACTAGCTGGTTTGCCGCTTGTCGGACGCGCCTTGTTGACGGACGACGATATCGACAAACGGGTGCAGTGGCGGGCCGAATCCGCCTTTCTGGAGGAGAATCTCTTTGCTACGCATGAGCGCACCGGCATCCTGATATTCCTTGCCATCTATGAGCGTCGTGCAGTCATTCTCGCCGATGAAGGCATCAACGGGGCCGTACCGGAAGGCGTATGGCGGGAGTTGGTGGATGAGTTGGTCAGCGGCATCCATGCCGGACGCGCCGCGGATGCACTGTGTGACGCCATCGAACACTGCGCCAGGGTGCTGCAGGAGCATCATGTCGAGAGACATTCTGATGACACAAACGAGCTCATCGATGGCTTGCGGATCAGGGAGCGTTGAGGTGAAACTCACCGCTTTTCGCCACCTCTTCCTGTTGCTGTTTGCTCTTGTGCTGCTTCCTGTGGCCGTGGCGCTCGAAGCGCCCTATCTTAGCGGGCGAGTCAATGACCTGGCGGAACTTCTTGGCGAAACTTCCCGCGAGCTCATCACCTCTACACTGCAACAGCTGGAGAAATCCAGCGGAGCCCAGTTGGTCGTGCTTACCATTCCCACTCTGCAGGGGGATTCGCTGGAAGATTACTCCCTGCGCGTGGCCGAAACCTGGAAACTCGGTCGCAAGGATATTGATGATGGTGTGCTGCTGCTGGTCGCCCGCGATGACCGCAAGATCCGTATCGAGGTCGGCTATAGCCTGGAAGCTGTTCTCACTGATCTCGACAGCCGCCGCATTATCGACAACCTGATGACGCCGGCCTTCCGCAGCGGAGATTTCGAGGGAGGCATCGAGGCTGCGGTGAAAGCCATTAGCGGAAAAATCCGGGGCGAAGCAGATGCAATACCCGTTACATCAAGGACTGCAGATATTCCACACGGCGCCGGGATGTTCATCGCCTTTTTTGCACTGCTCATGACGCCATTTACAGCTTATGCGGTGGCGCTCAGAGGCAGCAAGGGATGGACTCTCTACCTGTTTCTGGCGCCATTTTTCTATTTCGTCCCGGTGATGCTGGGGGAGACCATTGCACACATATCCGTGAGCGCCTGGCTGCTCATCGTGCCGATATTGCGAGCTATCTGGCCCGAGAAATGGCACATAGAGCCGGGCGCCGGTTCAGGCAGTGGCGGCTCAGGCAGGTCTGGAGGCGGCTTCTCCAGCGGTGGCGGATTTTCCGGCGGTGGCGGCAGTTTCGGCGGCGGCGGGGCGTCCGGCGGCTGGTGATCGATCAGCTGCCTGCTTCGATAGAGTGGGCGCCAATGTCACTACCAGCATATCCGTGATAATTAGAACATCAGTTTAGTCAGCACTGAGCATCAGGTTTCCACCCGCATCCACTGTACATCTCCATCCTGCTGCAATCCAGGTGGTCGAGACCGTCTCAACCACAACTGCGGGACCTGAAAACTGTTGTCCGACAGCCAGTTCATCACGCTTATAGAGGGGCGCATCTGAAGATTCACCTGCAACCTTGACCCTCTCCAGCGGAACAGCTGCTGTCTCAACAGCCGGCTTTTCAATGACCACATCATGCGCCTCTCCACGCACGCGCAGACGCAGGTTAAGCATCTCGACAGGTACATCGAGACGATGCCCGTATCTTGATTGATGAGTCTCGTGAAATTCGGCTGCACTGCCATGAACGTTGCTCCATCCGATATTCAGGGTATAGGATTGCCCCTTGTAACGCAGGTCCAGAGAGCGTTCTAATTCGAGTTGATCCGCCTGAATCCCCTCCCCCTCAAGCGCCGCTACCGCCTCGGTTGCGAGCTGTTTGAATGCGGCATCGATATGCGCATCTTCACGCTGCAGCAACTCCCCCTGCCAGGTGCGTGAGAGCTGCCGTCCGGGACGGGTTGTCAGCATACCCAACGCCGACAGTACACCTGCATGAACCGGAACCATCGCCTCGCTCACTCCCAGCAACTCCGCCAGTGCGCACACATGCAATCCTCCCGCACCACCAAAGCTGACCAGAGTATAGGCTTTGGGATCAACGCCGCGTTCGATCGAGATCTTGCGCAGCGCCTGCACCATCTGCTCATTGGCAACAGTGATGACGCCCCGGGCAGCCTCCTCCGTCGTACATTGCATCGACTCTGCCAACTGCTGCATGGCTGTGTACGCCGCACTGCTGTCGAGCTGCATGCGGCCTCCGAGGAAAGCATCGGCGCGCAGACGCCCCAGCACAAGATTGGCATCAGTCACGGTAACAGCCGTCCCGTCTCTCCCATAACAGGCAGGGCCCGGATCTGCTCCTGCTGATTGCGGACCAATGTGCAGCATCCCTCCAGCATCCAGCCATGCAATGGAACCTCCACCGGCGCCGATGGTATGCATATCCACCATTGAGACAGCAACCGGCCAGTGCGCAATATGACCCTCACTGGTCAGTTGAGGCTCACCATCGATCAGCGCAACATCTGTCGAGGTGCCGCCCATATCAAAAGTCAGCAGCTGCTTCCTGCCGGCCAGCCGCCCCAGATAGCTGGCGCCGACAAGACCTCCGGCGGGTCCTGAGAGCAGCATGCGTACAGCCTGGTTTCCTGCCTGGGAAGCATCGATGGTATCGCCGGAACTCTGCATGATGGAGATGGCCGCCTGGGGCAACTGCTGCTGCAGGCGCTTCACGTATCCATCGACCAGCGGACCAATCCAGGCATTCAGCCAGGTCGCGATACCGCGTTCATATTCTCGGATTTCAGGCAGAATCTCACTCGAAAGCGAGATAAATATATCATCCGGGAGGATGTTTCGGATCTGCTGTTCAAACCGGGAATCCACCCACGAGAACAACAGGTTGACGGCCACGGATTCGGGCTTGAGCGTTGCAACAACATCCCGTATCTCCTGCAGATCAGTTTCACTCAGCTCCTGCAGCACATCCCCCTGCAACGAAAGGCGGCCACCCGTCTCATGGCACCACTCCCTGGCGACAGGTGGATCGAACTGCTGCGGCTGAAGGTTGTAAAGTTCGGCGCGCGCCTGCCGCCCGATCGTCAGCAGATCCCTGAAACCGCGGTTGCAAATATAGAGAGTGGCGACGCCCTTGCCCTCCAGGGCGGCATTGGTTGCAACAGTCGAGCCATGCACCATGCGAAAACCCTGCTGCTCGAGGCCCATCTCCCTGATGCCCTGCAGAATCGCCTCTTCAGGCGCAGATGGTGTCGACAGAACCTTGTGCATGCGCATCGACTCTCCATCGAAGAGCACAAAGTCGGTAAAGGTTCCGCCGGTATCGACGCCCAGAACAAGTTCGGATAGCTGCATATTAATTTTTAAAATTGCGTCAAATTTCAATCATACTCTCGCAAAGACGCAAAGCTTCCGCATCCTGCTCACGCC
>JADWMH010000177.1 GCA_015767355.1 Gammaproteobacteria bacterium | reverse complement strand
TCTTTGTACCGGTCATGTATGCAATATTTTTCAAAATAAATTATCGGCAAGAGGTCTGATGCGGGGGTAGTCGAATCATGAGAAACCCAGGATTGGAGAAACGATGACCATAGAACGACTGGCTTATGTTGCATCTCGCAGCGAACGCGCCGGCAGGGCCTGGATGTGCTCCGCAGCAACTATGATTTGGTTCCCGTAGAGGAGGCCGAGGTCATGTAAGGACAGTATAACGGAGCAACAGTAAAGCCATTATGTTCATGAAATCTATTATCATACTCTCACTGCTGCTGGCATCTGTGTCACTCCATGCCGCGGAACGGCTCGACTACCTGATCGAATACAAGGGGCTGCTTTCCGGCTACAAATGGACGGATGTCTCCAGGGCATCGATCACGACCAGCCGGCTCGCTGACTGCGCAGGCAGGGGCAGCTGCATGGTCTCCACGGCAAAACTGAGTTCCAAAGGCTACAAGGTGCTGGAAGCCGTCTTCAAGGTGCGCTTTCACTACAGCAGCTACTATCAGCTGAACCCCTCGCGCACCCTGGCTTTTGAGACGCGCGAAAAAAAATACAGCAAACAATATATGCCCTACGGCTACAAGCACTCGCTGGCGGTCATTCCCAAGGATTCCAGCACCACTGATTACTACAAATTTAGCTCAAAGGGTGAGCCGCTGCCGGCAGCGATAAAGCCGTTTGTGGCGACGGATCATAAGTCAGTTGAGAAGATCAGGGTAAAAAAAGTGAAGCACAAGCCTGTGGCCAAAAATGCTATAGATCGCATGACGCTGCTGCAGAGCGTGCGGTCGGCGCCATTGAAGGTCGGCTACAAGGTGTCATTTGCGGGCACTGATGGCCGCAATAAGCTCGAGTTTCGGGTAGCCGTCGTCGCGGCTGAGGATGTCAAGGCGGCCGGCAGAAGCTGGAAAACCTGGAAGGTCAGGATCGATGAGATCGAGAAGGGGGAGAAACCGGTGTCGCTGCATGCCTGGATCTCCATGGAGAGCCGCCACATTCCGGTATTTATTGAAATAGAGAGTAGCTATGGCGAGGCGCGTTTTCACCTGAAGTCCTTTTGATGTACCGGGCAAAACGCCACTGGTTTTTCGAATGATTTCTGAACGGTGCTTTTTCATGTGGCGCCTTCTCTCGCCTACCGCAAGCACTTTGGAGAATCCCCGGGACACGGAAGCTTTTGCCCAACCTACAGCATCATGAGAGAATATCATTCGTTTTTTCGTTTGGAGTTTATCGATGTCCTGGCAAGCTGTTTCGCGTAACTTTTCCACCACCAGAATGCGCCGCATGCGCAAAGATGATTTTTCCCGCCGCCTGATGCGCGAGACGACATTGACTGCTGATGACCTGATCCTGCCGGTGTTCGTGCTCGAGGGTGATGGCGTGCGTGAGCCGGTGGCCTCTATGCCGGGTGTGGAGCGTATGAGCATCGACCTGCTGGTGCAGGAGGCGAAGGAGATCCATGCGCTGGGCATCCCTGCGATGGCAATCTTTCCGGTGACGCCTGCCTCGGCAAAATCAGAAGATGCCTGCGAGGCCTTCAATCCCGGCGGCCTTGCGCAGCGTGCAGTCATGGCGATCAAGGATGCGGTTCCTGAACTGGGGATCATTACGGATGTGGCGCTGGATCCATTCACTACACACGGTCAGGATGGCCTTATCGATGCTGCTGGTTACGTATTGAATGACGAGACCGTCGAAGTGCTGGTCAGGCAGGCGCTTTCCCATGCGGCAGCAGGCGCTGACGTGGTGGCGCCTTCCGACATGATGGATGGACGCATCGGCTCGGTGCGCAATGCGTTGGAGGGGGCAGGGCATATCCAAACGCGCATTCTCGCCTACTCGGCAAAATACGCCTCCAGCTATTACGGCCCGTTTCGCGACGCAGTCGGTTCTGCGGCCAACCTGGGCGCGGGCAATAAATACACCTATCAGCAGGACCCGGCCAACAGTGACGAGGCGCTGCACGAGGTCGCACTCGATCTGCAGGAGGGCGCCGATATGGTGATGGTAAAGCCGGGCATGCCCTATCTGGATATCGTACGGCGCGTAAAGGATAGCTTTGCTGTCCCCACCTATGTCTACCAGGTCAGCGGTGAATATGCGATGCACATGGCTGCAGTGCAAAATGGCTGGCTGGATGAGAAAGCCGTGGTGATGGAGTCGCTGGTTTGCATCAAGCGCGCCGGTGCGGATGGCATCCTCACCTACTTCGCCAAAAGAGCAGCGCAGTGGCTGAACCCATGAGTGATCGATATGCAGTGATCGGCAACCCGGTCAGGCACAGCCTGTCGCCCCGGATTCATGCTGCCTTCGCCAGCGAGACGGGGGAAGATATTGAATATGAGCGTCTGCTGGGCGATATGGAGGATTTCAACGGCGACGTGCGGGATTTCTTCTCTTGCGGCGGATGCGGCCTGAATGTGACAGTGCCTTTTAAAGAGAAGGCCTGGGAGCTGGTGGATGAACTCAGTGAGAGGGCGCGGCTCGCGGGAGCTGTCAATACCATTACCCGGCTGGATAGCGGCAAGTTGCTTGGTGACAACACCGACGGTGTCGGGCTGGTGCGTGACCTCGCAGAGAACCACGGTTTCGATTTTACCGATGCCTCGCTGCTGCTGCTTGGCGCCGGAGGCGCATCCAGGGGGGTGATTCTGCCGCTGCTGCAACAGCAGCCGGCAAGCCTGACGATAGCGAACCGCACTGCAGAGAAGGCGGTGTCGCTGGCAGCTCTTTTCAGCGGGTGTGGCGATGTCTATGGCTGTGGCCTGCACGAGATTGGCAACAAGCAATTTGACCTGATCATCAATGCCACTGCAGCAGGCCTGAAGGGCGACGTTCCGGCTATTCCGGACACCTGCCTGGTATCAGGTGGCTGGAGTTATGACATGATGTATGGCACAGAGCCGACAGCATTTGTACGTTGGGGGGAGGCGCATAACGCTGGACGGACTCTCGATGGCATTGGCATGCTGGTCGAGCAGGCGGCCGAGTCCTTCTATATGTGGCGAGGCGTGCGTCCACATACGGCAGCGGTGATTCAGCAGCTTGGTTAATCGCTTGTCATTTCGACCATAGGGAGAAATCTTAATTTCTCTAATCAATCGGAGTTCCGAGATAATCCTTGAGTAGCCTACATATTTGTAAATGAACCAAATATTAATCATGACTCTCGCAAAGACGCCAAGACCGCCAAGAAAAACCTTTGCGTCCTTTGCGTTCTTAGCGAGAGAAAATGCTTTTTTCATGCCTTGTCAGTCTGAGACCTGATCTCACTAGCTTTATGAAGATCTATTTGATCGCTGTCGGCAACAAGATGCCTGCATGGGTGAGTACAGCCTATCAGGAGTATGCTAAGCGCATGCCCCGTGAGTGCTCTCTGCAGCTGCTTGAGATTAATCCGGCGCATCGCGGCAAGAGCAGCAGCACGCAGAGGATCAAGCAGGAGGAGTGCAAGCGCATCCAGGCGGCGATTCCCAAAGGCGCATCGGTGATAGCGCTCGATGAGCATGGCAAGTCATGGAGCACCAAACAGCTCTCCACGCAGCTTGCCGGCTGGCTGCAGGAGGGGCCGGACATCGCGCTGCTTGTGGGTGGCGCCGACGGACTCTCTTCAGGTTGCCTGGGTCGTGCAAGGCTCAAGTGGTCTCTTTCGCCGTTGACGCTGCCGCATCCCATGGTGCGGGTGGTGGCCGCAGAACAACTCTATCGCGCCTGGAGCCTGTTGCAGGGCCATCCCTATCACCGTGGGTAGCATCTTGAAAAAATTGACCACGAAAACACGAAAGTCACGAAAAGAACACAAGTAGAATTCCGTGTCGTGTAAACCTCCATAACTCCGTGCATTGGATATATTTTGCTAAAACGGATGTCATTGCGAGGAGCCGGAGGCGACGCGGCAATCTGGCTTGGAGATTATAAATTACATTCCTTGTAATTTACCCTTCGGGTCGCACAAAGTGCGTTCAATTTTGCTCCGAGTAATATTAGTGCCGCGGTCGCTTAGGCTCCCTCGCAATGGCGGCATTCACATGGGCTTTTTGAGAACATTCCGTGTTGTCCGCGTGTTCCGTGGTAAAAATTGTGAAGTGTTTATTTTCTATCTGTGGTTTTCAATGATCAAATCTGAAATGTATGAATAACTCATCGCGTGCAGGTCAATATATCCGGCAGCCGGGAGGTTACAGCGCTTTTATCCCCGCTCCGCTGCCTCCGCAGCCGGCGATTGTTTTTGATGCCGAACTGCAGAGTCTGCTGACGAAAGCGGACCGGGCAATAGCGGTTCTGGATGGCGCTGTGCAGACGCTGCCGCATGCGGATAATTATATTGCGATGTCTATGCGGCGCGAGGCGGTTCTCTCGAGTCGGATCGATGGAATCGAAAGCAGTGTGGATCATCTTGTCAGGCATGAGACGGGCTTTGCAATTGAACACGAGCCCGCTGGGTTCGACGAGGCTTTCAACTATCTGCAGGCGATGCGCGAAGGAAATGCTGCTGTCGTCAAGCGCCCCGTGACGACA
>JADWMH010000176.1 GCA_015767355.1 Gammaproteobacteria bacterium | reverse complement strand
GGTCTATGCCGAGTGCGGCGGCTTGATGTATCTGTGCCGTTCTTTGAGCTGGAATGGTAAAATATGTCAGATGGCGGGTATAATTCCCGCTGATGTGGAGATGACGCAACGCCCTCAGGGACGTGGATACGTGCGGGTCGAGGAGACGGATGCTCATCCCTGGCCGCATACTGATATGCAGGGAGGTGAAATTCCTGCGCACGAATTTCACTACTCAAAACTGAAAAATATTACCGGGCCACTCAAATTCGCCTATCGCGTGAAGCGGGGGTTTGGAGTTGATGGCTGCAATGACGGCATTGTATACAAGAACACCCTCGCCAGTTACACGCATCTTCGGGATGTTGAGGGTCATCATTGGACGCAGCGCTTTGTCAATTTTGTACGCGCCTGTAAAAGAGAGGATTAAATGTTCAAGGTAACACCGACAGCAGCTACACAGATTCATGATTCAGCATCACAAGGCGGTGCTGAGGGCATGGCATTAAGGTTGGCGGCAATCAAGCATGATGATGGCTCCTACGACTATAAAATGGGCTATGACGAGGTCAGCGAGGATGATATTACCTTCAAGTCCGAAGATGTAACGATCGTTATCGCTCCTGAATATGTTCCTCTGCTTGATGAGACCACGCTTGATTACGTCGAGATGGACGACGGCGAGCATCAATTTATTTTCCTCAATCCCAAGGATATCAATTTCGTCCCCCCGCAGATTGCCTAGAAACACTCAAATCAACTCCCTGCATGGGCCCTGCATGTGATTAATTCATGAAGAGCTCATTGGGGTGTAGGGGGGATAAGCGACAGCGCATCCACCATGATTTTTGCACATTGGGGGATGTGGCAAAAAGACGCCTTATCCCCCCTACGATCCTCAATCCCGCTGATAGGCGTTCTGCTTCTGAGAGGTCCCTATGAGCCTTGCCTCCCAGGATGCCCTGCGCATCAATGTGCTGCTGGCCAACAAACCCCAGGCGATACGCATTCACGAGTCCAGCATGACGCTTTACGGTCTCTCTGAAAAAGGGGAGCTGAAAGTCGAACTGAATCCTGACTGCCGCGACGAGCAATACGTCAAAAAGGTCAAGGAGATGCTCTCCGGGCATGTTCTGGGTTCTCCCGGCGGCTACCCGGTCTATCTGCAACGCTGGACGCGCATGGGGCAGATGCGGGACGACAATCTTGAGCAACTGTTGTTATTGGGCGAACCCGAGGCCGTCATAGCACTGGCCTGCGCATCGGGTATCACCGATGAGCTTGCGCGGCGCGCATGGTGGGCGCTGGAAGATGCTGGAAATGCACGCCGCATGCTCATCAGTGAAGCCGTCAAACAGGGAGAGATGGGGGCGGTGCTTGCCGCCTACCTGGTGGAGTATCTCCCTTTCGAGAGCGAGCCGGAACAGATGATGATGACGGTCGCCCTGGTGCTGCAGCCTGGACTGATCGATGCCGGCATGAAAGCCGAGCTGTGGAAAAAGTCGCAGCGAAAAAATCCCTACCTGGTTGGGTTCCTCTCCTCATGCAGCGATTCGATCCCTGACCAACAACCTGCGTCGCCATACTATCTGCTACTCAAGTCAGCTCTCGATGATGAGAATGCAGTCGCACAGCTGTTATTGCGAGTGATGTCCCCGCCCGGCCAGGCATTTATAGCCACGGCGATCAAGGTGCTCAGCAAACCGGCGACTCAGGAGATGGTAACCACGACGCTGGATGTGTTGGCCGGCTACTTCTCAGCCATGCGGCCGGATGGCAGGGTCGATGAAACTCTGGATGCCCTAGAGCAGGATGCAACCGACTATATAAAAAACGGCTCGGATGAAGTGCAGGCAGTCATGCGCAAGTGTGCAGATTGTGAACAGCCGCTATATTCCATGCGTCTCTTGTCAGGCATGAGCTACGGTATCATCCGTCCCTGCCTGGGCGATTCCACAGCGATCGGTTCCCTGATGCGGCGCAAGCTGGAGCCGGTCATGAAGCCGCTGCTGCAGCATCTCAGCATACTGCAGCATGAATGAGCTTACTCTTTCTTCTGGCTTACAAAACGCCCAGTAACCTGAGTACGACAACGATGACAACTACAGTTAATGCTGTTCCGATGAGACCTCTAACCATGTTTGCTTCCTCTTAATTGGAGTTTGGAATCTGAGTCTGGAGAATCGCACATGATGCAGGTGATAGCAAGCCTCAAAGCCTCAACATGGTGTCAGCCAGGCGCTCCGGGGATGAACCCGACGAAGATGATTTTGAGATTATTGAAGTCTACGATTCGTTTCAGAAAGTTGGTGAATGGCGTAAACCGGACGGCAGCCAGCCCAACCTGCGGGAGCTGGGTTTTGAGGAAGAAGAGCTCTGTCCGCCAGATCTCTTCAGTTCGATGGATCCCACCGATCTCAGCTTCAGTGAAGCGACAGGAAATGAGGGCGCTTCATTCGAGCGCAGCTACCACTTTGCTGCACTGGTGCTGTGGCCAAAAGGGAGAGCCCTGGCGATCGTAGCACACTCCGCCGGGTTGTCCACCACTCTTCCGCTGCTCGACGATCTTGTACGACAATGGCAACAGGCAGAGGGTGATGCGAGCTCAGCTGCGCGCAGCGACGCTCTGGAGTTGGCGCGTCATATCGAGCAGCAATGGCCGAAGTCGGAATGGGAAAACAGCGGCTTGAGCCGGCAAGGCGATACGGCTAATTTTCTGACAAGTCTCTCTTGCCTTGGCACAGTCGAAACAGCAGTTGAGTTTATCGAGCGGGTGATCATTGCGGGCGCCTATACAAAGGCAGACAATGAAGCCCTTGTGCGGGTACTGGAGCAAATGAGCGAAGCCGGACGCAGCGAACTGCTCGACAGGTTGTTCCGCAAAAAAGCTGTGACATGCATTGATGCCTGTGCAGATCTGTTGCGCAAGCTGACTCATGTCGACTATTTTCAGGATAAGAGCGCCACTTTAGGCGATTTTTCTTCCATGCTAACCGTCGCGTTGCCTGACGTGGCCAGAGCTGAAAAAAAAGGTTACAGGCGGCCCTCTGCTTGCGTTGTAAGCCCTCAGTTGGTGGTCGATTTAGTGGCAGGCATTGACCCCATCGATCCTTATTCGGCTTCAATTGTGGTGGAGTGGCTTTTGACAGGGCCGCAAGATATCGATATGGATGACGTGCTGCTGCCGGCAGCGCTCGATCTTAACAAGTTGGACGGAAATCAGGAGTCGGCCTCGATTCTCCATCTTATTGGAACTGTCAGAGAGAATTTACGCCAGCGGATTGCCGAGGCTTTGGAATCTCCCGCAGATTGGAGTCGCCCTGCAAAACTCACCTGTCACTGTTCCCAGTGCAACGATTTGAGTTATTTCCTCGCCAATTCCATGCAAAGCGAATGGCGCTATAGAGCGGTGCAGGCGAAACGAAGTCACATGGAAGCAACCATTCGAAGCAGCTCTTGTGATATCGATTATCACACCAGTAAAAAGGGAAGTCCACACACCCTGGTGTGCCGAAAAAACCAGAATAGCTACTATTCCAAGGGTGAACAGCGCAAGCGTGACGAACGTGATTTTGCGATGTTGGTGCAGTAATCCCTTGTTGTTTTTCGATTATGAGCACTTTACTTTTGTAAAAAATGTATCCATAATTACATAAAATACAGCATTAAGGTATTGTATGTACAAAAGATCAGCGCTAAATATACTCAAAGAAGCACTGCAAATATCGCCGGCCGTACTGCTCTCCGGCGCAAGACAAGTGGGAAAGTCAACGCTGTGTCTCTCTTTGGATCATGAATACAGGGTCTTTGATAGCCTTACGGAAAGAGCTTCTGCGCTAAATGATCCTATAGGGTATGTTGCCTCATTGCCAACCCCCATTACCCTGGATGAGATACAAAAGGTTCCTGAAGTGCTTGAAGGCATCAAAATGGCGATTGATAAACAACGCCGGAATGGCGCCTTTTTGCTGACAGGGTCTGCGAATGTCCTGGATATGAAAAAAGCGAAAGAGACGCTTGCGGGGCGTATCATCGAAATACCAATGTGGCCTCTGTCACAAAAAGAACTTAACCGTAAAGCCGATGAAAATATTATAGATATACTCTTTGATCAGGGAGTCGAACATCTAAAAAGCGACAACATTGCTTATGATGAAGTGCTTACATCCATAGTCAATGGCGGCTACCCGGAAATAGTGAAAATTGAATCAAAAAGAGGAAGATCTCTTTGGTTCAATGCATACATCAGCACTTATATAGAAAGAGATATACGAGATGTCGGCGAACTCAGGGATATATCCGCATTTATACGATTTTACAACATTATAGCTTCAAGGAGCTGCGGGCTGCTCAATAAATCCAACCTTGCGTCAGATGCAAATTTGTCGGAGCATACTGTCAGCAACTATCTCAGTATGCTTGAGATGATTTACCAAATATCACTACTGCAACCCTATAGTTCGAATGTCTCGAAAAGATTTATAAAGTCACCCAAGCTTTTTATGACGGACAGTGGGCTATTTTGTCATCTTCTAGGCATACATAGCGCCGGCGAATTGGTAACATAGG
>JADWMH010000037.1 GCA_015767355.1 Gammaproteobacteria bacterium | reverse complement strand
CAATGAGTCTCTTTAAATCTCTCGGAACTGTCATTTTGACTGGAAGGAGAAATCTTAACGTATTGATAAAGATCTCTCACATTCGTTCGAGATGACAAAAATCACTTATTGGCGCGTTTTACAAGAGGTTCCAATTATAGAATATGCAGAGAGTGAAGCCTTCGTTTTCTATGTGGAGATTGCTGCTGCCTGCTGTTTCATCATTTCAACAATGGCATAGATGCCGAAGTGGCGGTTGGGGGAGAGGTGTTTATCAAGTTTCAGTTGTTTGAAGAAGTCATCGACATCCAGCTGCTGGATCTGCTGCGCTGTTCTGCCGTCAGTGAGCTGAATCAACAGCGCCAGCACGCCCTTGATGATGGTAGTGTCGCAGTCGCCGTGGAAATGGATGAGTTGCGGCTGTGACGTATCGGCGTAGGCGCTGATCCATACCCGGCTCATGCAGCCCTTGACCTTGTTGTCCTCGGTCTTGAGGGCTTCAGGCATCTCCGGCAGCTGTTCACCGAGCTCAACCAGGTAGTGATAGCGTTGGTCCCAATCGTCAAACAGATCGAGGGTTTCCGCGATTTCATCAAGAGTGGTCATGGTGTATGCAACGGCTGCGTTAGACATGGAATGATTCGCCGCAGCCGCACATCTCCTTGGCGTTGGGATTGGTGATTTCAAATCCCTTGTTGAGCGCATTGGTGGTGACATAGTCGATCTCACAGCCATCCAGCTGCTCCATGAGTTTCTTGCTGACTACGATTTTGACATCCTGGCTGTCGAACACCAGGTCGTTGTCACCGGCCTCATCGGCATAATCGAAGTCATACATGAAGCCGGTGCAGCCCGCCTTGTGGGTACCCAGACGCAGGCCGATACCGCTGCCGCGTCTGTTCAACATCTTTTTGACGTGCTCTGCTGCACGTGGTGTCAGTTTGATCATTGCTCTACCTCCTATGAGGTGCATTTCTCGATCGATGCGCTTCGTTCCTCAGCACATCCTATAAGCCGGATTCCCGCATTCGCGGGAATGACGGTGTTGATTAAAATAATCCCATGGCCAGTTTGCCTTCATCGCTGATGTGCTCCCTGTCCCAGGGCGGATCCCATACCAGTACCACATGGGCATCGCTGACGCCTTCGACGCTTTTGATGGCATCTTCTACCTGCCCGGGCAGTATTCCTGCTACCGGACATGCCGGTGCGGTCAGCGTCATATCGACGAAGACTTCATTCTGATCGTTGATGTCAATGTTATAGATCAGTCCCAGGTCATAGATGTTCACCGATATTTCGGGATCATGAACGCTGCGCATGGCAGCAATGACATACTCTTCCAGCGAGCTGCCTTCAGGGAGCTCAGGCGCTTTGACAGGCGCGGTCTCCTCGACTGTATGTGCAGCGTTCCTGATGGCGTGAAACAAATTGTCGATCCCCATGTTTACCTCCCGATCTCCGGCTGAACCCGCTCAAGGCTGGCGACAAGTCTCTCTGTCGCCTGCTCGCGCAGTGGCTGCAGATCGATCTGGTCGATAATCTCCTGTGCAAATCCCTGGCACAGCATGCTGCGCGCAGTTGTCTCATCGATGCCGCGTGAGCGCATGTAGAAGAGCTGCTGCGGATCGAGCTGGCCGATGGTTGTGCCGTGGCTGCATTTGACATCATCGGCGTAGATTTCCAGTGTTGGCTTGGTGTCGACTTCGGCGTCGCGCGTCAGCATCAGGTTGTGATTGCTGAGTTGCGCATCGCTGCGCTGCGCATCCTTGTCGACCAGGATGTGGCCGTCAAAGACCGCGCGGCCCCCGCCATAGAGAATTCCCTTGAACTGTTCGCGGCTGCGGCAATCGGCTGCGCGATGTTTCACCGTCAGGTGGAAGTCCGTTAGCTGCTTGTCGCCGACCAGATACAATCCGTGCAATGCGCAGCTGGCGTGTTCATTGTTGAAGTCGAGATGGTACTCGGTCCTCGCCCAGGCCCCGCCGAATGCGAGCGTGACGCCCCGGTAGTCGGAGTGGCTCTGCTGCTCGATAGAGATGCTGCTGAGGTGCCAGGCATTGCGGCTTTCATCTTGAATACGGTAGTGTTTCAATGCGGCATTCTGCTGCAGACTGATCTCGGTCAGGTTGTTGTGAAAATAGCGAGAGGGGGCAGCGCCGACAAAGCGTTCGACCAGTGTCGCTTTTGCACCGGGCTGCAGCACCACCAGGTTGCGAGGATGCATCATCAGCTGCTTATCTTCGCTGAGATTCAGGCCGGAATTCAGATAGACGACCTCGATGGGTTGCTGCAGTTCGATGTCCTGGTCAATATGGATAAACAAGCCATCGTTGATCAGGGCGGTATTCAGTGCGCTAAAGATGCTCTCGCTGTGGTTGGCGATGCTGCCGAACCAGCTTGCAAGCAAATCTGGATCAGCAGCGAGCGCTGTGCGCAGGCTTTCCAGCCTGACTCCCGGCGGCAGATCTGCGAGTGTTGATAGCCGGGCGTTGAATTGTCCATTGACCAGCACCACCCGGTGGCTGTCGGATTCCGGCGGCAGCAAGTCGTCTATAGTAGCCTGATTCTGTTGATGCGCCTGTTCATCGCCTGTAAAGCTGGCTCTCAACAGCCCCTCGATGCTGGTATAGCGCCATGCTTCATGTTGACGGTTGTGAAGCGGAAGCTGTGTTGCGGCTTCTATGGCATCCTCCCGGGCCAGTTGCAGCCATTGCGGGGCTTGCGGCAGCGACTGTGCGCGACCGGCGGCGAGTTGCTGCTCGAACCAGCTGTGTTGTCTATCGAGTGTGATCATGCCGCTTCCTCCTCCTCTGTGATCCAGCCGTAGCCCTGCTCCTCCAGCTTCAGCGCCAGCTGCTTGTCTCCGGAACGCACGATGCGCCCTTCCGAGAGGACATGCACGAAGTCGGGTTCGATATAGTCAAGCAGGCGCTGGTAGTGGGTGATCAGGATGATAGAGCGATCCGGGCTGCGCAGTGCGTTGATACCGTCGGCGACGATGCGCAGAGCGTCGATGTCGAGCCCTGAGTCGGTTTCATCGAGGATTGCGAGACGCGGCTCAAGCAGCGCCATCTGCAGAATTTCGTTGCGCTTTTTCTCACCGCCGGAGAAGCCGGAGTTGACGTCCCGCTTGAGCAGCTTTGGGTCGAGTTTGACCTCCGCCGCTTTGGCGCGCACCAGCTTGATGAAAGAGACGGCGTCCAGCTCCTCTTCCCCGCGGGCGCGGCGCACGGCGTTCAACGATTCGCGCATGAAGGTCATGTTGTTCACGCCTGGCAGCTCGACCGGGTACTGCATGGCGAGAAACACGCCCCTGTGGGCGCGCTCTTCGGTTTCCAGCGACAGCAGATCCTCGCCGTCGAGCAGTGCCTCGCCAGCCGTGACCTGGTAGCCGTCACGCCCGGAGAGCGTGTGGGAGAGGGTGCTTTTGCCTGAGCCGTTTGGCCCCATGATGGCATGTACTTCGCCCTTGCCGATTTCAAGATCGAGGCCGTGCAGGATGGTCTTGCCTTCGACTTCGACGGTAAGGTTGTTGATAGAGAGCATGGTATTGGGTTTCATCTGGTTCATCCGACTGCTCCTTCGAGCGTAATGTTCAATAGTTTTTGCGCCTCGACGGCAAACTCCATCGGCAGCTCGTTGAAGACCTCCTTGCAGAAGCCGTTGACGATCATCGACACGGCATTCTCTTCGGAGAGGCCGCGCTGGCGGCAGTAGAAGAGCTGGTCTTCACTGATTTTAGAGGTCGTAGCTTCATGCTCCACCTGCGCGCTGGGATTGCGCACTTCGAGATAGGGAAACGTGTGTGCACCGCATTTGTCGCCGATCAGCAGCGAGTCGCACTGGCTGTGATTGCGCGCATTTTCTGCATTCTGTCCGATGCGCACCAGGCCGCGATAGGTATTTTGCCCCCGTGCGGCGGAGATCCCTTTCGAGACGATGGTGCTTCTGGTGTTTTTTCCCATATGGATCATTTTGGTGCCGGTATCGGCCTGCTGCATGCCGCGGGTGACGGCCACCGAGTAGAATTCTCCGACCGAATTGTCGCCGCGCAATATGCAGCTGGGGTATTTCCAGGTAATGGCGGAACCGGTCTCCACCTGGGTCCAGGAGATGCGCGAGCGGTCGCCGCGACAGTCGCCGCGCTTGGTGACAAAGTTGTAGATGCCGCCCTTGCCATTCTCGTCGCCGGGATACCAGTTTTGCACCGTGGAGTACTTGATGCTGGCGTCATCCATGGCGATCAGCTCGACCACGGCGGCATGCAGCTGGTTTTCATCGCGCATCGGCGCGGTGCAGCCCTCCAGGTAGCTGACAGAACTGCCTGCTTCAGCGATGATCAGGGTACGCTCGAACTGCCCGGTTTTGGCTTCGTTGATACGGAAATAGGTCGATAGCTCCATCGGGCACTTGACGCCTTTTGGAATGTAGACAAAGGTGCCGTCCGTGAAAACAGCGGCATTCAGCGAGGCATAGAAGTTGTCGGTATAGGGGACGACCGAACCGAGATATTGCTGAATCAGTTCGGCGTGTTCTTTGATGGCTTCCGAGATGGGGCAAAAGATCACGCCGGCATCGGCCAGGTTCTGGCGGAAGGTGGTGGCGACCGAGACGCTGTCGAATACCGCATCGACTGCAATACCGGAGAGCGCTTTCTGCTCCTCCAGCGGAATGCCGAGCTTGTTATAGGCATCCAGCAACTCGGGGTCGATCTCGTCCAGACTTTTCGCACCCTGGTTTTGTTTCGGCGCCGAGTAGTAGGAGATTGCCTGAAAGTCGATCTCGGGATACTCGACATGCGCCCACTCGGGATCGACCATGGTCAGCCAGCGCCGATAGGCCTTGAGCCGGTTTTCCAGCATCCATGATGGTTCACTCTTTTTTGCCGAGATGAGGCGGATGGTCTCCTCACTCAATCCTGGCGGGAGAGTGTCCGATTCAATATCGGTCACAAATCCATGCTGGTAGCTCTCCTGCACCAGTTCTTCGACAGTTTGTTCATTTGCAAGCATGATCTGTTACCCAATAATAACCAAGTAAAATACTGTGATATTAATAATGGGCGCTTTTTCAGCAGATTACAATGCTATTCTTTGTGGTGTTATTCGGTGAAAGAGAGTTTGCAGAAGGCGGTTTACAGTTGACAAGGGAGGGATAGCAGCAATCCTGAGATGACACCGCACAAGCAAGGCAGTGCGATGTGCCGTTTGTGAGATAATTATAAATGTTACTCTTTAAACGCGACAGGACCAGTGGTTCCGGAGAAAATCAAATGAATCTATTGAAAAACAATGTAGGAAAAATCGACCGCATTATACGCATCGTTGTGGGCATCATCCTGGTGGGAAATGTCTTTTACGCCTTGCAGAACCCTATCGGCTGGCTGGGAGTTATCCTGATTGTGACCGGGATAGCCGGGATCTGTCCACTCTACTCGATTCTGGGGATCAACACCAAGTCAGCAGCTGAGAAAATCGGGCTAAAATAGGATTAATTTAAATCAGGGTGTCAAAAGGCTGGACTCTCACTGTATCACCTTTTTTGATGCCTGCGCATGCTTCATCAAGGTGTATGAAGCAGTTTCCCCGGCTCATGGAGGTGAGGATTCCGGAGCCCTGCCGACCTGTGCTGACGACGTTGAGGTTGCCATGGCCATCCTGACTCAGAATGCCGCGCAGGAATTCGTAGCGCCCCGGGCGTTTTCGGAGCTCCTCATCGCATGTTGCCTGCAGCATGAAGGGTGCGTAGGGTTTTCCTGTTGTGAGATAGTGCAGGGCGGGCAACACGAACTGGTAGAAGGTCACCATCACTGCCACCGGGTTGCCCGGAAGGCCGAAAAAACGGGCGTCTTTGAGTGTTCCGTAGGTGAGCGGCCGGCCGGGCTTCATGGCGATCTTCCAGAAATTCATCTCTCCCAGCTGTTCGAGGACGATCTTGGTGTAATCAGCCTCGCCGACGGAGACGCCTCCAGAGGTGATGACGATATCGGCCATCCCTGCTGCAGATTCAAAGGCCTCTCTTAGCGCATCTTCAGAATCTCCAATGACGCCAAGATCCAGCAACTCCACATCGAGGCGTTTAAGCATACCGTAGAGGGTGTAACGATTGCTGTCATAGACGTCGCCTTCATTCAACGGTTCGCCGATGCTGCGCAGTTCGTCTCCGGTGGAAAAGAATGCCACCCGCGGACGTCTGCGCACCCGCACCTCGCCGACTCCAAACGATGCGAGGATGCCGAGATCTGCGGGAATCAATTGCCGTCCGCTATTCAGTACCACACTGCCTGCAGCGATATCCTCGCCGGCCTGCCTGACATTCTGACCGCTGTGGTGCTCGCTGGAGATGCGTATCTGATCCTCGCCATGGCTCATTGTGTGTTCCTGCATGACCACGGTGTCGGTGTTGACCGGCATGGGCGCTCCTGTCATGATGCGAATACACTCTCCAGGCTGGCACTCTCCATTGAAAACATCGCCGGCGTAGACGCTGCCGATGACTCTGTAGGAGCGCGCCTCGTCAGTCGGCAAGTCACTGCCGATGAAGGCATAACCGTCCATCGCGGAGTTGGTATGTCCGGGGACATCGAGCGGGGAGATGATATCTTTCGCCAGAACCCTGTTCAGCGCCGATCGCAGCGCCAGTTTTTCATGGCCATGCAGTGATGGCAGGCTGGAGAGGATATGTTTCCTGGCTGCTTCAACCGAGAGGATACCGGGTTCATGATCATCGGCGCAGCTGGCTTTGACAGGTATGGTGATTGGTTTTTTCATGTGATTAAGTACTCTGCTGTGATATCTCAATAACCCCGTGTGCATGCTGTCATTGCGAGGGAGCCTAAGCGACCGCGGCAATCTCCAAACCAGATTGCCACGTCGCCTCCGGCTCCTCGCAATGACATCGGTATTAACAAAATGTATTCAATGCACTGAGTTATCGGGATTTTACCTCTCTCAAAGCCAACGGTTCAGAATAAAGTCGGTAATCTCTGCAGGCAAATTGAGATTCAGTTGCGGGAGATCGGTCGCTAGTATGTCGGGTTCTGCGTCTGTCGCTATGGCGATGATGTCAGGATCATCCGGGAACAGCAGTGGCTTGCCGAGGTCAGCCCTGTGAACCTCGATCTTTGGGATGTGTTCGGTTTTGAATCCCTCCACCAGCACCAGGTCCAGCGAAGCAATGTTCAGCGCCTTCAGGGCTTCCTGAAGGGAGGGTTCGGAGCGATGATCGTCAAACTCCCTGATCCATGCCATGCGCTTGCGCGAGGCGACCACCATCTGCTCGGCGCCGGCCTTGCGCAGCTCATAGCTGTCCTTGCCGGGATAATCGATGTCAAACTCGTGATGCGCATGTTTGACCACGCCGACATGCCGGCCCGCATTCTGCAGCAAGGGCAGCAGCTGCGTCAGCAGCGTGGTTTTTCCAGCGCCGCTGAAGGCGCAGAACCCCAGCAGGGGGAGGGGGTGGCTGATCATTTGAGGCTCTCATGTTGCTGGAGTTTCTCCTGATCTCCGGGAGTGTTGATATTCAGGAAAGTTTCCGGGATGTCGGAAAAATCAGCCTTCGCCATCTTGTGTTGCGCGTACCAGAGGTCTATTTTGCGATCACCGCGTTGCAGAAACTGCAGCAGACTGGGCAGCAGTTTTACCTTGATCAGGGCGAATACCGGCTGCAGGCGTTTGCCATCGTGGGCGACCGCCAACTCAGCATCCTCGTTTTGCAAAGCGTCGACAAGGCGTTGCACCAGGTCGGCTGGTGGCAGCGGGCTGTCGCAGGGGATGGTAACGATATAGTCCGTTTTTGCAGCCGCCATGGTGCTGGCGAATCCCGCCAGAGGACCCTGGTAATCGGCCATGGTGTCGCTCACCACCGGGAAGCCGTAGCGCTGATACTCCTCGAGATTTCGATTTGCGTTGATGACCAGCTGACCTGCCTGGGGACTCACTGCGGATAGAACATGCTCGATCAATGGTGCTCCATTGAGCTCCACCAATCCCTTGTCTTTGCAGCCCATGCGCCTGCCACGCCCGCCAGCAAGAATAACAGCAGTAATCTCTGTCGGCTGAAGTGTCATGAATGGGCCCTCCTAAATGGAGTGACATTGGTGTTGTCTGAGAGCTCTTCTGCGAGGATGCCCTGTGTCAATTGCAGATGTTTGTCTGCCAGGGATGCAAAGTGGTGGGGGTCGTGACTGGCGATCAACAGTGCGATGCCTGACTCCTTGAGGCGAAACAGCAGTTCCAGGGTGCGCGTGCGGGCTTCGGGATCCAGGTTGGCGGTTGGTTCGTCCAGCAGCAGCGCTCGTGGTTCACGCAACCAGGCGCGCGCCAGGGCAACACGTTGACGCTCACCACCGGAGACAGTCTTAGCATGGTTTTCTGCGATTGCGGTGAGGCCAGCCCATTTCAGTGCTTCTTTGATGCGCTGCTGACACAGGCAGCGATTGTGTTTGTCTGAGATGGCATACGCCAGGTTGCTGCTGACACTGCCGTCGAACAGGTAGGGGTGTTGGTGCAAATAGAGTATTCTGGTGCGCAGTGCTGCATAGCAACGCCGCCAGCGGGTAGCTCCCAGCCCCATATCGATAGATCCCCGATCCGGTTTCTCAAGACCGGCCATAATGCGTAACAGCGTTGTCTTTCCCACACCATTGGGGCCCGTCAGCACCGTACACGCGCCACCGCTGAGTTGAATATTGGCGCCGATGAGTACGTGGCGCTTGCCGAAACGTTTGTGGATGTCGTTGAAATGCAGTTTGAGCGGCGACTCTATCATGCCGGTTGTCCTCCGCCCCGTAGGTGATAGAAGAGTGCGTTGAGGGTAAATGAAAGCGCCAGCAATACGATTCCAAGGGCGATACCCTGGGAAAAATCGCCTTTACTGGTTTCCAATGCAATGGCCGTGGGGATATTGCGCGTGTAGTTGAGAATATTGCCGCCCAGCATCATGGATGCGCCCACCTCCGCCACAATGCGGCCAAATGCGGCGAGCAGTGCGGCAAGCAGACCGAATCGGACTTCCCACATCACTGTAGCGACGGCGTGCAGGGGATTTGCTCCCAGCGTCAGAGCAGTTTCCCAGGCGCGCCGGTCTGCTGACTGCAGGGCAGAGTGCCCCATTGCCACCAGAATGGGAAAGCTGAGGGCGATCTGTCCCAGAATCATGGCTGTTTGAGTGAATAGAAGTCGCCACTCTCCCAGGGGGCCCTGGCGGGAGAGCAGCAAATAGAGCGTCAGACCAATCACTACAGCGGGAATCGAGAGCAGTGTGCTGAACAGCGATATCAGTACTCTGCGACCAGGAAATTTTCCGTAGGCAAGCACAAATGCAGTGAGCAGAGCCGGGGGAGTGGCGATCAGAATTGCTGTTATAGATACCTGGAATGAGATTGCAACGATTTTCCACAGCTCCGCATCTCCGCTGATGAGCAGAAACAGTGCATTTGATGTGGCGTTGCCAAGTGTCTCCATGGAGTCCCGTCTGTTTTACTGATGATTATCAGATATATCGTCCAGGGTGGCTACCCGGTCGCTATTCGCTGATGGTGTGAACAGGCGGGTTTTGCCAATACGATAGTCGCCAATCAGTTGTTGAGCCTCCCCGGACGTTATCCATTTGACCAGCGCCAGTGCACCGGTGTGATTGATATCCGCATAGCGAGTGGTGCTGACAGCGATGATGCCGTAAGGATTGTGCAGTGCTTCATCGCCTTCAAAAAGGATTGTTAGAGTGGATTTATCGCGGTAGGCCAGCCAGGTGCCGCGGTCAGTAAGTGTATAGGCATCCAGTTCGGCCGCGATTTGTAATACTTTCCCCATGCCCTGCCCTGCCTCCTTGTGCCAGCCATTATCCGGTTTGATGCCGGCGGTTTTCCACAGCAGTTTCTCTTTTTTGTGGGTGCCCGAGTCATCCCCGCGAGAGATAAAGAGCGATTGCATCGTTGCTATTTTCCCCATTGCAGCAGTGATGTTATCTGCTGTTTTGATATTCGCCGGGTCATTGCCCGGACCCACCACGACAAAGTCGTTGTACATGACAGCGTGGCGATGATCACCATAGCCTGCATCGACAAAGCCGGCTTCCGCCTGCGGGGCATGCACCAGCACCACGTCAACGTCGCCGTCCTGCCCCATGCGTAATGCCTTGCCGGTGCCGACGGCTATGACATGCACCCTGTATCCGGTCGCAGATTGAAAAACGGGAAGCAGGTGATTGAGCAGTCCCGAATTTTCTGTACTGGTGGTTGTCGCCAGTCGAATTAACGGGTTGGTTGTGTTGTTGCCGTCAGCAGCTGCGGGCAGTGTGAACATGGCCAGCAAGCTGATGAGCAGCGCCTGTATCTCTCTTTTGTGCAAGGTCAGATGCATGATTTTATGTGCTGAAGAGCAGGGTATATAGATCATAGCAAGTCTGATGCCATCTTGATGATGAGTGGATCTGTTATTTTCAGTCCATTGTTGATGACGCTCTTCATTAGCCTGCTTATAGAGAAAATGGAGTTGCATGGGGCAGCAAGCAGGTTCATTTTTCCATATTTTGTGTGATTTGTGTCATATTTACCCGGCATGGATGTGAGTTAATGAGACAAATTGTCCCACTCCTGCTAAAGTCAGTAGGTATAAATTAGAGTCAGCAATCCTGAAGAAGGGATTAGAATGGTCGCAACACTATGTTAGTAGAGAGCTACATCCCACAGTCAACTGCTGCTGCACGCAATGAAGTATCGTCGCGGATGATGTCGGTATTGATTGTTGATTCCGATATCCAGCATAGCCATCAGTTGCAGCTCGGTCTGCAAAAGCATTGTGGTTTGATCGAGATTGCAGAGGATACTGCTTCAGCGGAAATCTTGCGTCAGAGATGTCATTTCAATCTCATAATTGCCGATATTCAACTGCCTGTAATGAGCGCTATTGAATGGGTGGTCGAACTGCGGGAGCAGAGATGCGATACAGCAGTGATTTTTATGCTGGCTGACAGCAATGTGGAGACATCAATTGCCGCACTTCGAGCTGGTGCTGCGGATCTCATTACCAAACCATTCGACATTGAGCAGATGACTGCATCTGTGCTGCGTTGCATGGGAAGAGAGCAGGTCAGCAGCGAGAGCCAGGTGGCGCCCGCCGGAATCGATCATCTCTCTGTGCAGTCCGGATTTATCGGTGAAGGAGATCTTATTAAAAGCGTCGGCGAGGTCATCAGGCGAGTTGCGCCCATGCCGTCAACAGTCATGATAGAGGGTGAATCAGGTACGGGAAAGGAGCTGGCTGCCCGCGCTATTCATCAATGGAGTGGACGTGCTGGCGCATTTGTTCCCGTCAATTGCGGCGCCATATCCGCCGAGTTGATCGAGAGTGAATTTTTTGGCCATGTTAAAGGCGCCTTCACAGGCGCCCACCAGATTAGAAAGGGGCTCTTCACATACGCTGATGGCGGCACACTTTTTCTGGATGAAATTGGTGAAATGCCGCTCTCGATGCAGGCGCACCTGCTGCGGGTTCTCGAGGAGCGCACTATCCGGCCTGTTGGTTCAAACCGTGAAATTGCCGTCGATGTGCGTATTGTTGCTGCGACTAATCGTGATCTGGATGCTGAAGTCAAGAAGGGGAATTTCCGTGCAGATCTCTATTTTCGACTCAATGTGCTCTCGATAAGGATGCCGGCCCTGCGTGAGATAGAGGGTGATATCGCAGTCCTGGCCAGGTATTTTGTCCACACCATTGCCAGGGACCTGGGAGTGAAACCGTCTGAACTGGGCGATGCCGAGATGAATTATCTGCGTTCTCATGATTGGCCCGGGAATGTGCGTGAGCTGAAAAATGTCATTGAGCGCTGTCTGTTGCTGAATAGCAAACCAAGCCAGTGTATTGGAGGGGGGCTCTCCGCTTTACCTGATGCGGATGCCCCGGAAGATGATGTTTCACTGGCCGCTGTTGAAAAAAAGCATATTCTCAAGGTGCTGGAGATGGAGGGCGGGAATAAATCTGCAGCTGCACGCCGCCTGGGCATAGCGCGCAAGACTCTGGAAAGAAAAGTTCGGGCCTGGGCACAACAATAACCAGGGAGGGTCTGAATAAATCAGTGGGACGGGGGTTCGGGGGAAGGGCGAGCCAAATGCTCCTTATTACTCATTGAGAGTTAACCCTTCACCCGTAGAAAAACTTGTAAGAAATTCTGAACGAAACGCACAGCGATTCGATCAGATCTTTCCTAATCATCTCCCCATACCAGCTCGCCTGATTGATCAAGATCATATCCTGTCAACAATTCGGCCAGCGTCATGCACGATCTCGATTTGAGACGTGACAGCAGATCCTGGAACAGACGGCGAAACCAGATGCTGCGGGGCAGGGCCAGATCAAAAGACTCCCATCCTCCAGGGAGAAATTTCAGCCCAAATTCCCTGGAAGCTGCGCGTGTGCCGGGCGCGGCATCAGCGATATTCATAGCGATGGCTGCAGCCGCGTCCCGTTCAGATAATGCGGTGAGCTCCGAGTTGAGTTGATCGGCGCTCAGGTTGTGAAAGCTGAGCATCTCCATGAGGAAACGTTGTGCGCCTGCGCCATTCTGGCGAAGCGCCCAGTGAAAGCGTCGATCAAACAGTTCCGGTATATCCGTGATCTCATCGTATGTCTGAGAATTGAGCATGACTCCCTGCTCTCTGCGGAATAGTCGTATAAGAACCCACTGTTGGTGTTGCGCATATTGTTGCAGCAATGCGGGGTGGCGTAGATGGCTCTCTTTGTCGGGGCCCCAGTGGATGCCGCAGGCATCGACGCG
>JADWMH010000175.1 GCA_015767355.1 Gammaproteobacteria bacterium | reverse complement strand
ATGCAAACACTGATCACGCTGCTGTCGTCACCCAGGCGCTGCGCTATTTCCGGCAGCAGCCTTTCTACTACACACTCTATCCGCCTCTACTGGAGGATAATCCCGTGGACGAATTTCTGTTTGAGAGCCGCAGGGGGTTCTGTGAGCACTACGCCAGCAGCTTTGTCACCATGATGCGCGTGGCGGGTATTCCTGCACGGCTGGTGACCGGCTACCAGGGAGGCGAGATCAACCCGCTGGGAGGGCATCTGATTGTACGCCAGTCTGACGCCCATGCCTGGGCGGAGGTATGGCTCAACGGGGCGGGTTGGATGCGCATCGATCCCACTGCAGCAGTCGCGCCGGAGCGCGTCGAACGACCTTTTGACATCGATTTTGATGATGCCGGCATCGTTGGCAGCCCGATTGCGTTTACCCTGGTGGAGTCCGGATTCTTAAAAAAGCTGGCGCGGCAGTTTCGCCTTGGTAGAGATGCTGTCAATGCATCATGGCATCGCTGGGTATTGGGATATTCGAAGCAGAAGCAGGGACGCATAATGGATCTGCTCGGTCTCGGTTTTGCAAAAGGCGCAGCCGTCGCCATCGTCGCGTCAATATTGGTGATGATCTCTCTGATTGCTGCGCTGTTATGGTATCGGGGGAGGGAACGCGTGGACCCGGTGCAGGCGGATTATCTGCTTTTTTGTTCGCGCATGGCTAAAAAGGGAGTTGCCCGCTTGCCTTATGAAGCAGCCGATAACTATGCCCGGCGCATTATTGTGCAGCGCCCGGATTTGAAAACTGCTGTTGCTGAAATAATCCGGCTTTACAACGGGTTGCGCTATGGGAAACTCGATGATGTGTACAACAGAAGAGAGCTACATAGACTGGTGCGTAGCTTTCGTGCAAATCCTCACGGATAGTCTCTTGTAACACTTGTGTCTCGTCACTCGCAGAGGAGTGTTTCTACTGGTTTGTTTGCAGCATCGCTTTTAGCTCCCGTATCTCCAGCTGCAGTTGCTCGAGGGTTACTGTCGGCGTCGGTTTTTCTGCTTCACGCGCCCGTTCATGCTCTTCATTCATGACGTTGACAACGATGCCGATCACCATGTTCAAGAAAGCGAATGCAGTAATAAAGATAAAGCTGAGATAGTAAAGCCAGCTGAACGGGTAGACCGCCATGGTTTCGTACATAACGTCGGTCCAGTCTTCAAAAGTCATGACACGGAACAGGGTGAGCAGCGCTACCAGTATATCGCCCCATAGCTGATCATTGATTCCATGAAAGAATGAAGAGCCGATCGCTGCATAGATATAAAAAATGATAAACATCAGCAATAGCACGTAGCCGAGCTGGGGCAGGGCCTTGAGCAGAGAATTAAGCAGAATACGCAGTTCCGGGATGATGGAAACCATCCGCAGCACCCGGAAAATCCTGATCAGACGGCCGACAAATGCTATCTCACTGTCCTGAACGGGCATGAGGCTGAAGATAACGATCAACGTGTCGAATATGTTCCAGCCGCTTTTGAAAAAATCTCTTTTACGATCTTCGGCAATAAACCGGATGCTGATCTCCAGCAGGAAAAACAGCGTGACCCCGAGATCCAGCCAATGCATCAGGGTCAGAAATTTTGGTGAGATGTCATAGGTTTTGACGCCTATCACCAGCGCCGAGAAAATAATAATGGCAACCACAGCAAGTTCAAAGATGCGGTTGTTATGCAGGCGCTGGAGTTGTTGCTGGAGAGAGAGGATGTTCATGGCAGCGCAAGATAGCAAAAAAATGCAGTATTAGCCAATATGTGAAAGTGCGAATCATGCTGTTGCAACAAAAATACCCGATGGAAAAAAATGTCAATGAGTTGTGAAAAGCCTTGACCTTTTGACGATTTGACAGTAATTTCAGCCGATTGAATATCTGACCATTTTTGATAGGGTTCCTGGCCCGCGGTTATCGTAGCGAAATGATGGCTGTCAGGACTCTTTATCCGGAGGTTTTGGCTAAGTGGAACTCAGTGGTGCTGAGATCGTCGTTCAGGCATTGAAGGACGAAGGTGTTGAGACTATTTTTGGCTATCCAGGTGGATCGGTGCTGCATATCTATGATGCACTCTTCCAGCAGGATGATGTCAAACATGTGCTTGTACGCCATGAGCAGGGAGCAACCCATGCGGCGGATGGCTATGCGCGCTCTACCGGCAAACCCGGCGTGGTGCTGGTGACATCCGGACCGGGGGCGACTAATGCGATCACCGGCATCGCTACCGCGCATCTGGATTCGATTCCAATGGTTGTGCTGACAGGGCAGGTTCCTTCCGCCTTGATCGGCACAGATGCTTTCCAGGAGGTTGATACCACAGGCATCAGCCGGCCCTGTTCCAAACACACATTTCTTGTGAAACGTGTTGAGGACCTTGCTGAAACCATGCGCAAGGCGTTTTATATAGCGACTACCGGCCGCCCCGGTCCGGTGGTGGTGGATATTCCAAAGGATATCACCGACCCTTCGGTCAAGATTCCTTACGAATACCCGCGAAACCTGAAGATGCGCTCATACAGCCCGGTCAAGAAGGGTCATCTGGGACAGATCAAGAAGGCAGTCGAACTGATCTACAATGCCAAACGCCCGATAATCTATAGCGGCGGTGGTGTTGTGATCGATAATGCCAGCGGTTCGCTGATCGACCTTACGAGAGAGTTGGGTGTCCCGCTCACCAGCACCCTGATGGGGCTTGGCGCCTATCCGGCTTCTGACCGCCAGTTTCTCGGCATGCTGGGTATGCACGGCAACTACGAGGCCAACATGGCGATGCACGAGGCCGATGTGCTGATTGCAATCGGTGCGCGTTTTGATGACCGTGTAACCGGACACATTGCCCATTTTTGTCCGCAGGCGAAGATCATCCATATCGATATCGATCCCTCCTCGATCTCTAAAAATGTCAGTGTCGATATCCCCATTGTCGGTTCAGTCAAGGATGTGCTGAATGATATGCTGCGTATCATCCGTGAAGGCGACAGGAAAATCGACAATGACGGGCTCACCTCGTGGTGGGAACGCATCGAGGCCTGGCGCGGCCTGGGTTGCCTGCGCTATGAGCAGAGCGATGAGGTTATCAAGCCGCAGTTTGCGGTTGAGACACTGCACAAGGTAACTGGCGGCGACCTCTACCTGACATCGGATGTGGGGCAGCACCAGATGTTTGCCGCGCAGTTCTATAAATTTGAAAAGCCGCGCCGCTGGATCAATTCCGGCGGTCTCGGCACCATGGGGTTTGGTCTGCCTGCCGCCATGGGAGTGCAGATGGCGCATCCTGACAAGCCGGTTGCCTGTATCACCGGTGAGGCGAGCATCCTCATGTGCATCCAGGAGCTGGCAACCTGTAAGCAGCATGGCCTTCCTATCAAGATCATGTTGATGAACAATGGTTATATGGGCATGGTTCGTCAATGGCAGGAGATGTTTTATGAGGGGCGTTATTCACACTCCTACGTGGATGCACTGCCTGATTTTGTGGAGCTGACAAAGAGTTTTGGCCATGTCGGTATGCGCGTTACCAAGCCGTCAGACCTCGAGGCGGCCATGCAGGAGGCCTTTGATCGCAAGGATGAGCTGGTATTTCTGGACATCCTGATTGATCCAACCGAAAATGTCTATCCAATGATCGAGGCCGGCAAGGGGCATCATGAAATGGCGATGTCTCCGGCATCAAAACAGGGAGGTCAACGATGAAACGTCACATCATCTCTCTCCTGATGGAGAATGAAGCCGGCGCGCTGTCGAATGTCTCCGCTCTGTTCAGTGCGCGTGGTTTCAACATCGAGTCCCTCTGCGTTGCTCCGACTGATGATGCTTCATTGTCGCGCATGACGTTGGTGACGACATGCAGCGAAAGTGTCTTTGAGCAGATCAGCAAGCAACTCAACAAACTGATCGATGTCGTCAAGTTGATGGATCTCACTGAAGGCGATCATATTGAACGTGAAATGATGCTCATCAAGGTGCGTGCAGAAAAAGAGATGCGCGAAGAGATCAAGCGCCTTGCGGAGATCTTTCGCGGCAAGATTATCGATGTTAGTGACAACAGTTATGTGATCGAGATGACAGGCGACAGCGGCAAGCTGGATGCCTTTGTGCATGTCATTCCCGAGGACCACGTCATCGAGGTCGTCAGAACAGGCGTCAGCGGCATAGCGCGCGGGGTCAAATCACTGACGCTGTAAAACGTAAAACATGGAGGTGCTTGCATAATTCCATATTACGTCATTCCGGCTAAAATAATGCCGGAATGACGGGGATTTACAAGTATCTTTCTAAAACATAACCAATTTTCTTATCTTTTTAAGGCAAAACAATGGCAATTAACGTTTATTACGACAAAGACTGCGACCTCTCTCTCATCCGGGGAAAAAAGGTCGCCATCATTGGATATGGCTCACAGGGTCATGCACATGCGAACAACCTCAAGGAGTCCGGCGTTGATGTCACTGTTGGCCTGCGTCCCGACTCTACCTCTGCTCACAAGGCTGAAGCTGCCGGTCTTAGCGTCAAGTCCATCGAGGATGCTGTAAAGAGTGCGGACGTGGTGATGGTGCTCGCTCCTGATGAACACCAGGCTGCGCTCTATCGGGACAAGATCGAGCCCAACATCCAGGAAGGCGCTGCACTGGCGTTCGCCCACGGATTCAATGTCCATTACGAACAGATTTCACCAC
>JADWMH010000036.1 GCA_015767355.1 Gammaproteobacteria bacterium | reverse complement strand
GTATCAAATGATAATTGCAGAGTTGAAATGCACACATCAGCAATTCAGGAACAACCAGAAATCTATACACCCGGCTCTTCCAATCCCACCGATCTCCTTGCCCGGCTGGGTCTTCCTATACGTGGCGCAGAACTTCACCGCAGGCTGCACCAGGGATTTGATTATAAATTCTCGATTGACCTCTTGAAACATCTGCAAATCACGCAAAAAGAGTTTTATGCGATCCTCAATTTTGCGCCCGCCACGATCAAGCGGCGCAAGGGTGGACGCTTCACCACCGAGGAGAGCGATCGCCTCTACCGGCTTGCCGAAATATTCAATGCCGCGATCGAACTCTTTGAGGGCGATGAGGAGAGAGCCAGGAAGTGGTTGAAACATCCGGTAAAAGGTTTAGGCGGTAATCGTCCTGTTGATATGGCTATCACCAGCGCAGAAACCGAAGCCGCGCTTGATCTCATTGGCCGCCTGGAACACGGCGTCTTCTCTTGAGGGGATACCGCCTGGTCAAAAAGAAGTGGTCAAAGCAGGCTTTCGATGGTGAAGGGGCCAGACGTTACGGAGGCCGCTGGAACTCAAAAGGGAAACGCTGCGTCTATCTGGCCTCGACAGCGTCGCTGGCGCTGCTTGAAATCATGGTGCATCTTGATGATTACAGCCTGCTTGCAGACTATGCCCTCTATCAAATGAAAATTCCGGATTCATCACTGCTTGAACTGGACTCAGACTCGCTTCCTGATGACTGGGATACAGATCCAGCCCCTCTCTCTACCGCACAGATTGGTGATGAGTGGCTAACCAGCCTCTCATCCGCAGCCCTCTACACACCAAGCACCATCGTCCCCATGGAAAAAATTATCCTGATCAACCCCGCACATCAGCAATATGCCGGATTATTAAAAACGATAACTGAAGTTGACTTCAGGGCTGACCCAAGACTCTGAACAGAGACATTCGTTCGAGATGACAAATGAGCTGCATCATTAAAACTCTTGGCAATCATGCTCTCTATTGTTATGGTCGCATCCTTTATATCAAAACAGATCAATCATTATGAGCAAACCATTTGTCGCCGTGCTGATGGGTTCGAAGTCCGACCTCCCGGTTATCGAAAAAACCCTGGATGTGCTGAAATCCCTGCAGGTTCCTTTTGAAGTGCGCATTACATCGGCACACCGCACACCTGACGTAACCCATGCCTATGTCAAGGATGCCGATGAGCGTGGCTGCAGCGTCTTTATCGCAGCCGCCGGCCTAGCTGCACACCTGGCAGGAGCGGTTGCCGGATTGACACTGAAGCCGGTCATCGGCATTCCGCTGGATGCAGGACCGCTGCAGGGTATGGACGCATTGCTCTCTACTGTGCAGATGCCCGGCGGCATTCCTGTGGCATCCGTGGCTGTCGGCAGCGCCGGGGCAAAAAATGCCGCCTATCTGGCAGCGCAGATCCTGTCGCTCTCGGATGCGGAACTTGCTGAGCGCGTCAAGGCTGAGCGCCAGGCCAATGCAGATGCAGTCATCGCCGCTGACCTGGAGCTCCAGGGAGAGCTTTGACCCCATTGAAACTACGCCAGGCGGCGCAGATTCTAAAGTCAGGCGGCATTGTCGCCTGCCCGACTGAAGCCGTCTACGGCCTCAGCTGCGATCCGCTGCAGCAGCCAGCCGTCGAACGTCTGCTTGCAATCAAAAACAGGGATGTCGGCAAGGGGTTGATCCTGGTAGCATCCTCGATTGAACAGATTCCCTCTTTTGTCACGATACCCGGAATACGGCGAGCTGCCATTCTGCAAAGCTGGCCAGGTCCGTCCACCTGGCTGCTGCCTGCCGGGGCCGCTGCTCCGGCCTGGATCAGGGGTGAGCATGACAGCATCGCCATGCGCATCACCGCGCACCCGGTAATGGCTGCACTGTGCGAAGCTTTCGGCAATTGCCTGGTATCCACCAGCGCCAATATATCCGGTCTGCCGCCAGCGAAATCGGCGCTTCAGGTGCAACAGCAGTTTGGCAAGCAGATTGGGTTGGTTCTGGATGCCGAGACCGGAGCATCACCCAACCCAACCACCATCCGGGATGCAATCACCGGAAGAACAATCAGAGGATAAGCTGTGGAGATTGATATCGAGGCCGTAAAGGCCTACCTGCTTCAACTGCAAGATACTATCTGCGACGCCCTTGCCCGGGAAGATGGCGGTGAAGGCTTCATCGAGGAGAGCTGGACGCGTCCGGAAAGCGGCGGCGGTCGCTCCCGCGTCATCGAGGAGGGCAAGACCTTTGAAAAAGCGGGGGTCAATTTCTCACATGTCTCAGGGGACAGACTTCCAGCATCTGCCACGGCGCAGCGTCCGGAACTGGCAGGGCGCAGCTTCCAGGCCATGGGCGTGTCACTGGTGATCCATCCGCACAACCCCTATGTGCCGACATCCCATGCCAATGTGCGTTTTTTTGTTGCCGAAAAGGAGGGTGAGGAGCCCGTATGGTGGTTTGGCGGCGGTTATGACCTGACACCCTACTATGCTTTCGAGGAGGATGTGGTCCACTGGCACTCCACTGCCCGCCAGGCCTGCCTCCCTTTCGGTGATGACCGCTACGCAGAGTATAAAAAGTGGTGCGATGACTACTTCTTCCTCAAGCACAGAAGTGAGCCAAGAGGTGTCGGCGGCCTCTTTTTTGACGACCTCGACACTCCGGGGTTTGAAAAGTCATTCGCCTTCATGCAGAGCGTTGGAAGCAGCTTCATCCCTGCCTATCTGCCCATCGTGCAGAGGCGTAAAACCATGGAATATGGTGAACGCGAACGGGATTTCCAGCTCTACCGGCGTGGGCGCTACGTGGAATTCAACCTGGTCTACGACCGTGGCACCATCTTCGGCCTGCAAACCGGCGGGCGCACAGAGTCAATCCTGATGTCGCTGCCGCCGCTGGTCAAATGGCGCTATGACTGGAGTCCCGAGAAGGGATCACCAGAGGCAGAACTCTATGAGAAATACCTGAAACCGCGGGATTGGCTATAGGTGGAATCCTGATTCATTGTCACTTCGAGCAAAGCGGGAAATCCGAATACCCGTAACCATGTTGCAGCGTTGAAGCATTAGTCTTCTCCCTGCGGTCGAAATGACAAATAACCGGTATTGCACAACTCTTACAGCCTGGCCACATCCCGCTTGTCGGCAATCCATCCGGTGATGCCATGGGTGACATTGTAGACATTTTTGTAACCCAACTGCCTGACCAGCATGGTCGATGCCGCGCGGGTGCGGTTGCCGGTGCGGCAGATCAGGATCACCGGCTTGTCAGGAGAGGAGAGCTTCTGCAGCTGAGAAACAAAATCCGGATTGACGCCTCCCCTGGAAGTGAAAAGTGTAATCATGTTGCTCCCAGGCACAATACCTGTCTGTTTCCACTCTTCAGGACGGCGGATATCGACCAGCGTGACCTTTTTCTCAAGCAACTGCGTCAGTTCGGTGTTGTTGATATTGGTATAGAGCGATGCAGTTGAAACGGAGCCGGCAGACGCCTTGCCACTCGAGGAGGTTGCACTGTCACAGGCGGTTGTGATGAACAGCAACAGCGGGATAGTCAAAAGAAGGAGTTTTTTCATGGTGTCTCTCAGAAACGATATTTATTAGAGTGTAACTTAAATCAATGCTCTAATAGCACAGGGTATGTGCTGAATTAGGAGTGTAGAGTTGCATCAGTACTGTAGGGCGCAATAAGCGACAGAATCTCGTTGCAGGCGGCATCCAGCGACTCTCCCCAGGTAATCACGCCATCTTCATGCCCCCCCATGCTGATGGTGTTGCCACGCGGAAGCCTGGCGTCGATGATGCGCTCTATCTCTGTCGCCATCTGCGGTGTGCCATACTCGACAGCCGGATTTGTGACTGCAAGGCCAAGCTGCTGTGCATGATCCCATATATCCGGGCAGTGGATATGCACCACTGCCTCCACCTGCGGCAGCTTGTTATAGATCACTGCATGCGTCATCGCCTCGGATGACGGTTTGACAGGCCCCTGCGCCTGCAGCCAGTTGCGCTGCGGATCGCAATCCGTCACCAGCGCATAATGCGCCGCATCCATCTGCTGCAGGAGACCTGTCTGGGTGCCGGTAATCACGAAGGCGCCCAAAGGTCCCGGATAGCTGACGCGATGACTGATATTGCCGAAACCCAGACCTTCGTAGCGCGCATCATCCTGGCCGATGAGACCAAGGCGCATCAAACGCTGCCGCCATTGTTCGATACTCTCTATCTGCGGATAGTCAAGCGCCCCACCCTGCTCGAAATCGAGCTGAAATTTGATAACGCCTTCTGTTTCGTTCATAAAATCATAGAACGACCCGTAGAGTGTCGTATTCCTGTTAAAATCAGCATATTACACATATTTTCAGTAAATTCTCAATATGCCAGTGTATGGCTCGAAATCCGTAGGGGGGATAAGATGTCTTTTTACCGCATCCACCATTGCACCAGAACCATGGTGGATGCGCTATCGCTTATCCCCCCTACAGCATATTTGAAACACTGCACCGAATCGATGCGCCTCGCAAGCTCGGCACATCCCATGAGGTGTTGCCCACTACGGAATTATTGAGAAGTTACTACTCTACACACTATGTTCTATACACATGAATATGATGTCATCGTCATTGGCGGCGGGCATGCCGGAACCGAGGCGGCGCTTGCCGCAGCACGCATGGGCGCATCCACGCTGCTGCTGACACACAATATCGAGACACTCGGGCAGATGAGCTGCAACCCTGCCATCGGCGGCATCGGCAAGGGCCACCTGGTCAAGGAGGTCGATGCGCTCGGCGGCCTGATGGCGCAGGCAGCCGACAAAGGCGGCATCCAGTTTCGCATTCTCAACTCCCGCAAGGGCCCGGCTGTACGCGCAACCCGCGCCCAGGCCGACCGGCTGCTGTATAAAAATGCAGTGCGCCATAAACTGGAGAACCAGACCAACCTCGATCTGTTCCAACAGCCGGTCACTGACCTGATTATCGAAAATGAACAGGTCAGCGGTGTCGTCACGCAGATGGACCTCAAGTTCCGCGCACAGGCCGTAGTACTGACCGTGGGGACATTCCTTGGCGGACGCATCCATATCGGCATGCAGAACTACCAGGGCGGACGCGCCGGTGATCCACCCTCCAACAGGCTTGCACAGCGCCTGCGTGAGCTTCCGTTTCATATCGAACGCCTCAAGACAGGAACTCCACCGCGTGTCGATTCACGCAGCATCGACTTCTCTGCGCTGGATGAACAGCCGGGTGATTTTCCTGTGCCCAGCTTCTCATTCCTCGGCAAGGCGGCAGACCACCCCCGCCAGATCAGCTGCTACATTACCCATACCAACAGCCGCACGCACGAGATTATTCGCGGCGGACTGAACCGTTCGCCGATGTATTCCGGCGTTATCGAAGGCACGGGGCCGCGCTACTGCCCCTCGATCGAGGACAAGGTGGTGCGCTTTGCCGACAAGGAGTCGCACCAAATCTTCGTAGAACCCGAAGGACTGACTGTCAACGAAGTCTATCCCAACGGCATCTCCACCTCGCTGCCGTTCGATATCCAGCTTGAGCTGGTGCGCTCGATGAAAGGTTTTGAGAATGCCCACATCACCCGCCCCGGTTATGCCATCGAGTATGACTTCTTTGACCCGCGGGATCTGAAACCCTCGCTGGAGACAAAATTCATCAGCCACCTCTTTTTTGCCGGACAGATCAACGGCACTACAGGTTATGAGGAGGCCGCAGCGCAGGGTCTGCTGGCGGCGGTCAACGCTGTACAGAAGATCCGCGATCGCGATTCCTGGACGCCGCGCCGCGATGAAGCCTACCTGGGCGTACTGGTCGATGACCTGGTGACACTGGGCACACAGGAGCCCTACCGCATGTTCACCAGCCGCGCCGAATACCGCCTGCTGCTGCGTGAAGACAACGCCGATCTGCGCCTCACCGAAACCGGCCGCGAACTCGGGCTGGTCGATGAACAGCGCTGGCGGCGCTTTTGTGACAAGAGAGATGCCATCGAATGTGAGCAGCAACGTCTCAAGGCGCACCTGGTCAGACCTGCAGACATCACGACCGAACAGTCACGAACACTCTTCAGGGATGGCCTCAGCCGTGAGACGCGGGCGCTCGAGCTGATGGTGCGCCCGGAATTCAACTACGACACACTGATGCAGATCAAAGGCGTCGGCCCCGGAGTCGATGATGAGAAGGTTGCAGAACAGGTGGAGGTCCAGGCCAAGTACGCCGGCTATATCGATCGCCAGCAGATGGAGATAGCTCGCACCCAACAGGGCGCCAGGCTGACCCTTCCTGATGACTTCGACTATACAAAGGTGCATGGCCTCTCCGCCGAATTAAAAGAGAAGTTCAGCCGCCAGCGGCCCGCCACCATCGGCCAGGCGGCGCGCATCCCCGGTGTGACCCCTGCAGCCGTATCACTGCTGGTCATACATCTCAAAAGAAAATCCGCCTGAGAGATGAAGGCGAGATTGCCACGGTCGCTTAGGCTCCCTCGCAATGACGGGGTTTTTCAAGCATCATGATCGATCAGGCAGGCATCCTGGAGAGGGGCGTCGAAGCTTTGGGCATAGAGCTCTCTGCCCGGCAGCAGCAACTGCTGCTCGATTATCTGTCCCTGCTGAACAAGTGGAACAGGGCGATCAACCTCACCGCCATCCGTGATCCCCGGCAAATGGTTGCACTGCAGCTGCTCGATTCGCTGGCGGTGCTGCAATTCATCCGCAAGGCGCCGCTGCTTGATATCGGCAGCGGCGGCGGCCTGCCCGGCATCCCGATCGCCATCGCACGGCCGCAGCTCGACGTCACCCTGCTCGACAGCAACGGCAAAAAAACGCGCTTTCTGACGCAGGCCAAACTGACGCTGCAGCTTGACAATGTCACGGTGACGCAATCCCGCATCGAAGCGTGGCAGCCTTCCAAACCGCCTTTGAGCATCACCTGCCGTGCGCTCGCCACCCTGCAACAGATTCTCGACTGGACACAGCACCTGCTGACGCCCGCAAGTGAAATCATTGCCATGAAAGGACGGTATCCACATCAGGAGCTGGAAGAGATTGCAGACCAGGAGCTCAACATCGACATCCATCCGCTAACCATTCCCGGTGTAAGCGCAGAGAGACACATTATCTGTATCAGAGGATTCCACCGATCGCCGGAATGACAGGCATCAAAACTTGTAAGAGAGACCGCCAATAATGATGTCGATGCCGTCATTCGGCTGGGAGAGGCCGGCATTTGAGTAGTGCATGTAGCGCACATGAAAATCAAAATCCCCCCGCTTGATGCCCACACCAAGCCGATCTTCGAACTGGAATGTCGATGACATATCCCGATTATCGATGATGGTGTCAGATAGCAGTGCTACGCCAATACCCGCTTCAACATATGGCGTGTACCTGCAGTCACGGCAAAGGTGCAATGCAAAAACAGGTGAAAAGGCAATGGCGAAAATATCGTTTCCAGAACGCTCCCTCTTCGAACCCCTCCAGTAATTCAGGGAAGTCTCAAAATAGCCGGAGAGGGGAACCCACCTGTTTTCCAGCCAGCGGCTAAAATCTCTTTGCCATCCCAGGCGGTAGATCTCGATACCACGATTACCCTCACCGATATCGATTGCGACTGCGTTGAGCTTCTCTGCTGCTTGAGCAGTAGCGACCGCGTTGTAACCAAGCAAACAGATCAATAGATAAACTATCGTTTTCATACGCTCCTTGACATCCTCGTGATGGTGTATCTCGTCTTGAATGCTCTCACCCTGAATCCCCGAAGGGTTCAATTTCCGGCCGGAAAAAAGGGGCTCAGCAGAAAAACCAGGGGCCAGCCGCTGGCATTGACGCCAACTATAACACTTGTCTGGGAGCCTGGGACGGCAGGGGACTTTCAACGCCTCCGGCAGAATGCTCATGATACACAATCCTGTTCATGATAGAGTCAATACTCGTCGCAGCCAATCGGGCTGCTTCAGCTTCTCAGGATAGATTGACGGCACTCATGAAAAAATTCCACCTGGTGATGATCAAACCATCCCACTACGACGATGACGGCTACGTCATCCAGTGGTGGCGCTCGGGAATGCCGTCCAATACCCTGGCAACGCTGCAGGGCCTGGCGACTGACTGCGTACAGCGGCAGGTGCTTGGTGAAGATGTCGAAATCAAGCTGCATGCGATGGACGAGACCAACATCCGGGTGCGTGTCGACAAGCTGGCGCACATGATCAAAAAAGATGGAGGCAGGGGATTGATCGCCCTGGTCGGGGTGCAGTCGAACCAGTATCCGCACGCCCTGGACCTGGCGCGGAAATTCCGCGGACATAACATCCAGGTTGCCATCGGCGGCTTTCACGTCAGTGGTGTGCTGGCGATGCTGCCGGAGCTGCCCCCGGAACTGCAGCAGGCGCTGGATTTTGGCGTATCGCTGTTTGCCGGCGAAGCCGAAGATGGACGTCTCGACAAGGTGCTGCAGGATGCCTGGCGGGGGGAGCTGCAGCCGATCTACAACTACATGGATGATCTGCCGGAGATGGAGAACGCGCCGACGCCATTTGCCCCCATCGAGACCGTAACGCACACCGTCGGCGGCCAGGCAAGTTTCGACGCAGGCCGCGGCTGCCCCTTCTTGTGCAGTTTCTGCACCATTATCAATGTGCAGGGACGCAAGTCCCGCTACCGCAATGCAGACGACGTGGAGCGCATCATCCGCGACCACCTGGGGCAGGGCATCAAGCGATTTTTCATCACCGATGACAACTTTGCGCGCAACCGCAACTGGAGAGCTATCTACGAACGTCTCATCGAACTGCACGAACAGGAGCATCTAAAATTTAACCTGGCGCTGCAGGTGGACACCATGTGTCATACCATCAGGGACTTCATCGAGATGTCCGCCCGGGCACAGGTCAGGCGGGTCTTCATCGGCCTGGAGAACATCAACCCGGAGAGCCTCAAGGGAACGCGCAAGAAGCAGAACCGCATCTCCGAGTACCGCAAGAACCTGCTGGCGTGGAAAAATGTCAGGGTATTCACCATCGCCGGCTACATCCTGGGATTTCCCGGAGACACTCCGGAGTCGATTTTGCGCGATATTGAGATCATCAAACGGGAACTGCCGATCGAACTGCTGGAGTTTTTTTACCTGACTCCCCTGCCCGGCTCCCAGGACCACAAGGAGTTGCTCGAGCAAGGCGTGGCGATGGACCCTGATCTCAACAAGTACGATCTCAATCATGTCGTCACCGCCCATGACACCATGTCCAAAACGGAGTGGCAAGATGTCAACCGCAGAGCCTGGAATCTCTACTACTCGGATGAACACGTCGAGACCCTGATGCGCCGCGCCATTGTCAGCGGTTTCAGTCCCGGCAAGGTGCTCGGTTCGGTAGTGTGGTTCTATGCCAGCATCGTTGTGGAGGGGGTGCATCCGCTGGAATCGGGCTACATCCGCCGCAAATACCGCCGCGATCGGCGGCCCGGACTGCCCATCGAGAGTCGCCTGGTGTTCTACCCGCGTTATATCAAGGAGTTCATCACCAAGCACTGGTTCATGCTGCGCCTGCTGTTGAAGTACCACCGCATGCGCAAAGCCCTGGATGCCGATCCCGAATCCAAAAACTATACAGACCAGGCATTGACCCCGGTGAGTGACGACGAACAGGATGTGTTCGAGCTCTACGGCATAGAGACAGGGCAGCCTGCGCCAGAACCGGCAAAGGCGTCCTGAACAGAACATGAGGCTTCGCCGTCAACAAAAAGCATCTGATTATTTGAAGTACTACCGCGACACCTATATACTACATATTAACTAAGCACTACAATGATTGTGAAGCAATGAAAACAGACATTTCAACGGTGACCAGAAAAGGTCAGGTGACGATCCCTGTCAGCTTAAGAAGAGCTTTTGAACTCGAAGAGGGCAGCCATATTCGTTTTCGCGACGATGGCAAACGGATAATCATTGAGCCTGTTGTCGAGGATGTCGAAGCGGCTTTTGGCCTGATCAACCCTGAAAACTCGGTCTCATCCAGTGAGATTAAGGAGGCTATTCGGAATCGCGCCGGAAAATGATAGCTGTTGATACCAATATCCTGATCAGGCTGTTAGTGAATGACCCGGGTCAGTCTGAACAGGTTGAAACTGCGCGGCGGCATGTTAAAAAAGAGGGCGCAGTTTTCATTCCCCAGGTCGTGCAGGTCGAAACAGTCTGGGTTTTGGAATCCGCTTACAAACTGGCGCGCCGGCAGATCGCTCCTGTACTGGAGCATCTGGAGCGCAATGCGGCGTACACTTTGCAGAACAGGTCGAGCTTTCAGCGGGCGATGAAGCTCTATCTGAAGGGAAGCGCCGATTTTTCCGACTACCTGATTCTGGCGGAAAACCAGCAGGAAAAACTGCAATTGTTAACCTTTGACAAAAAGCTCGGCAAACAGGCCGGCGTGGTATTAGCAAAATAATTATATTGGCATGAAAATTCCTTTCAGCAATCTTCCCGGACGCCATGAGCGTCATTTTTTGCGCAAGCTCGACAATCCCCTGTTTGACGAGCCGATCATCGACTACAGTGATGACGATCTGCTCGAGGTGCAGCGGCTCGACAACGATGAACTGCTGAGTTACCTCACCGACCTGCGCACGCTGGTGCAGCAAGCCATCGCTCTCAACCCCAACGAGGAGAGCCAGGTGATCCTCGATTTGAAGTCCGATCTCGATGAGTCCTATGAGAAAGCCTGCACCCTTGCTGATGACCAGCGCAGCAACAAGCAGGCAATTTCGCAGCTGCTGGAGGTGATCATGAAAACAGTGCGCAGCTCTGCCGGCAATGACACCCTTGCACAGCAGCAACTCGAGGATGAGGTTCTGGCGCGCGCCACCCATTTCCGCCTGCTGGAGCACACCATCGTTGCCGACATGCTGGATCCCGACACCCGCATTCAACCTCAGGAGCTTGCTGCTTCGCTGCTGAGCGAATCCGGGGAGGGGCTTGCCGCTGCGCTGGAGATCTTCGATGCACAACAGCTTGAGCGGACGATTGCCGATGCCAGGCAACTGCTGGGGAGTATGGATCAGCCACCGCAAGAGGCACAGGCCAGGTTTCAGCAGATTGAGGATTGTTTGGCGGGGATTGAGTAAATCACGGTCAGCCGGAAAATGCTCCTGCGTTACCGGCACTTCCGCCATCCATGGCGGTCGGAAGACCGCTCCTACGGGAGAGGCGAGTATAGATCAGGGCGAAGCAAAGATATGGTAGGCGGGATTGTCGCTTTCATCCCAGTAGCGGTATCCCAGCTCATCCATGGATGCCGTGAACGCCCTCTTCTCCTTGTTTGACTTGAGCTGGATACCGATGAGCACGCGCCCATAGGCTGCGCCGTGATTGCGGTAGTGGAACAGGCTGATATTCCAGCGCGTCCCGACCTGGGCAAGAAAATCCAGCAGCGCCCTGGGGCGTTCGGGGAACTGAAAGCGGAACAGCTTTTCATGCATCACCTTTGGTGCGTGGCCGCCAACCATGTAGCGGATGTGCAGTTTCGCCGTCTCGTTGTCCGTCAGGTCAGTCGCCGTATAGCCGTTCTCTGTCAGCAGTTGCAGCAGCTGCCGGCGCTCCTCGTCGCCATGGCCCAGTTCGATCCCGCAGAAGACATACGCATCGCTCTCATCCGCATAACGATAGTTGAATTCAGTGATGCTGCGCTTCTTCAGCAGACTGCAAAATTTCAGGAAACTCCCCGGTATTTCAGGGATATGCACGGCAATCAATGCTTCACGCTGCTCGCCGATCTCAGCGCGTTCAGCAACATTGCGCAGGCGGTCAAAATTCATATTTGCGCCGCTGACGATGCCAACCAGCTTTTCACCGCTGATTTGATTCTCGCTCACATAGCGCTTCATGCCTGCAACCGCCAGTGCGCCCGCCGGTTCGGCAATCGAGCGGGTATCCTCGAAGATATCCTTGATGGCAGCGCAAATCTCATCCGTGGTGACCAGCACCACCTCTTCGACGAGTTGACGAGCGATGTGAAAGGTCTCTTTTCCGACCTGCCGCACTGCCACGCCATCAGCAAACAATCCCACCTGTTTCAGCGTTACCCGGCGGCCCGCCTTCATGGCTCGATGCAGCGTCGGCGTATCCTCCGGCTCGACACCAATGATCCTGGTATGCGGACAAATCGCCTTGACGTAGGCAGCAACACCGGCGATCAAACCGCCGCCGCCGACGGGCACGAACAGGCTGTGGATCGGTTCAGCATGCTGACGCAGGATCTCCATGCCGACAGTTCCCTGGCCGGCAATGACATCGACATCGTCGAAGGGGTGAATAAATGTCAGTTTTTTCTGTTTTGCCAATGCCTCCGCATGCGCGCAGGCCTCGTCATAGGAGTCGCCGAATAGCATCGTCCTGGCGCCATAAGCGACCACAGCATCTACCTTGATCTGCGGTGTGGTTGTGGGCATGACAATTGTTGCAGGAATATTGAGGTGCTGCGCCGACAACGCTACACCCTGGGCATGATTGCCGGCAGATGCAGCGATCACTCCCTTGCTGCGCTGTTTTTCAGGAAGATGAACCAGCTTGTTGTAAGCGCCGCGCAGCTTGAATGAGAACACCGGCTGCAGATCTTCCCGCTTCAGCTGCACGTGATTATCCAGCTTTTTCGACAACCTTGGCGCAAATTCGAGCGGCGTTTCATCCGCAACCGCATAGACGGGAGCGCGCAGGATTTTATTCAGGTATTTTTGTGGCATAGGTGGTGCTCAATTGATGACCGTGGTTATTGCAGCGAAGCCAAGCTGCTACCATACCATCTGAATACTTAACAGCGCTGTCGATGGAATGAGTGCCCGCAACTTGGTATGTTATCATTAATATATTGATTAAACGGATAGTATGAAGGGTAATGCAAGCATGAATCAAGATGAATTAAA
>JADWMH010000035.1 GCA_015767355.1 Gammaproteobacteria bacterium | reverse complement strand
GGGGGGAGTCTTTGCAACAGAGGCTGGTGAGGCACTCCTTTTAGCAGACTCCTGCTTTGTCCTCAAGGAATTTTTGGGGACAGTAGTGGTTTTTGGGGATTTAGGGGTTTTATCAAACATCTGTAAACCTATGCAAGTAACGTAACTGTAAGAACTTTGTGTATAACTTCGAATCAGGGCGGGGTTCCCGGAAAACCGAGGGAGAGCCTGCAGGCAGGAGATGATGCCAGCCATACAAATCAATCACTGCATGCGACGTTGATTTCTGCAACAAGGCGCCGGAAAAATCATCCCGTAGACGTCAGTTGTGAATACACAAAACGTGTTTTTGAGTATATCGTCAATTGCTTTTTGCCACCACTGCTTTTTATTGCCATTTTTCCCTCCTGCAGGAAAGTATGAGTGACGCGCTCCGGAAATGGCTAACACTGTAGTGCTTGCCTAAAGTCAGGAACCTTGAATCCCTTAACCCGTTGGCTTCAGCTGAGACTCCATGCTGTTGATGGAATCAATCAAAGACTGCTGGTCAACGCGGACAAAACCGGAGTGTGAGCGGTCAAAATCAATGATCAGCGCCATGATGATAGCCAACAGCAGCGCCAATACCCTCAGACCCCATCGATCCTGGTTCCCTGCAAGTCCGGAGTTGTACCCGGCAACGCCAAGTGCGCCTGAAGCAATCATCAGCATCAGAACGGCGGTCGGCAGCTGATCGAAGCCATTGACGACACGCCTGGTATGGGCATCCAGAACTTCGTTGATAGAGTGAAGAATAGAGATCTCTGTTGGCCCTGCTGATAAACCCGCAGCGATGCTCTTCAGTGCGGCAGGCCACAGCTTCTCCTGAATCCCCAGTGATTCTCCTATTTTTTGACGCAAAACTTCTTTATCCTTTAAATCATCATGGCTGATGACTCGTGTTTTGGTGTACTCCAGCAGCAGTGTTTTGAGTTCCTGCCTGACAGTCTCGGGAGCCAGATCGGCTCGCAAAAATGCTGTGCCAATGGCATTCGCCTCTACCATCACCGCCTGTTTTCTCGCATCGGCGCGGCTCAGCGAAAAAGCGTAGGTGAATGCCAGAATAAGTCCCAGAAGGGCGAACATCCCGGTGAGTACGACGTCGCTTCTTCCGCGTTTAACACTTAGGTGAGGGCATTCATGATTGACGGACAGATCCCAGCAGAAACATGGATGTGCGCAGGTATCCGTGAATTGCAGGAATAACAGAATCAACTCGCTTTGCCAGACACCATTTGATTGTTTGGTATGCGATAATCCGCCGATGAATGAGAGAACCGATCAAGCAGTTGAGATACTCCGCAAGACATTTGGCTACGACAGCTTTCGCACCTCCCAGGAGGAGGTGATATCGACCCTGATTCAGGGCGGGGATGCGCTGGTGTTGATGCCAACCGGCGGCGGCAAATCGCTCTGCTACCAGATCCCCGCACTGATTCGACCCGGCGTGGCTATCGTGGTCTCACCCCTGATCGCCCTGATGCAGGATCAGGTCTCTGCGCTGCGCCAGGCAGGCGTTCGGGCTGCTGCGCTCAACTCCATGATCGATGCGGATCAGGCTCAACAGATCAAGAGAGAGTTGCTTCGCGGCGAACTGAATCTGCTTTACGTAGCGCCGGAGCGCTTGATGACTCCTGGTTTTCAAGACCTGCTGAAGAATATCACCATCGCCCTGTTTGCCATCGACGAGGCCCACTGCGTCTCCCAGTGGGGCCACGACTTCCGCCCTGAATATATCCAGCTCTCTGCGCTGCACCAGCAATTCCCGGATGTACCCAGGGTGGCGCTTACCGCCACCGCCGATGCTCCCACCCGCAGGGAGATCATCGAACGCCTGGGACTCGAGCAGGCGCAGCAGTTTATCAACGGCTTCGACCGCCCCAACATCCGCTACCGGGTGGCAGCCAACAGCAGCAACGCCCGCCAGCAGTTGTTACGCTTCATCAGGCTCAATTATCCAGATCAGGCTGGGATCGTCTACTGCCTCTCCCGCCGCAAGGTGGATGAGACCGCCCGTTGGCTCGCTGAGCAGGAGATCACTGCCCTGCCCTATCATGCCGGTCTCTCCAAGGAGGAGCGCGCTGCCAACCAGGAGCGCTTCCTGCGAGAGGACGCTGTGGTAATTGTTGCCACCATTGCTTTCGGCATGGGCATCGACAAACCCGATGTGCGCTTCGTGGTGCATCTGAACCTTCCCAAGAGTCTGGAGGCCTACTACCAGGAGACCGGCCGCGCCGGACGCGACGGCCTGCCTGCGGAGGTGCTGCTCTTTTACGGTCTGCAAGACATCGTCACCCTGCGCTCGTTCCTGGCTAACTCAGATGCAGATGAGGCGCACAAGCGCGTCGAGGCACAGAAGCTGGAGCGCATGCTGGGCTATTGCGAACTCACCAGCTGCCGCCGCCAGGCGCTGCTGGCCTACTTCGGTGATCAGCAGGATGAGCCCTGCGGCAACTGTGATACCTGTCTCGATCCGCCTGAGACATGGGACGCCACAGTGTCTGCGCAGAAGGCGCTCTCCTGTGTACACCGCACCGGTCAGCGCTTCGGTGTCAGCTACCTGGTCGATGTGCTGCTGGGCAAATCCAACGACCGCATGCAGCGCTTTGGCCATGACCAGATCAGCACCTATGGCATCGGTGATGAACTCAACGCCACCCAGTGGCGGGGGCTCTATCGCCAGTTGATCGCGCGGGGACTGCTTGATGTTGATCCGGAGGGACATGGAGGGCTGCGGCTCGCCGCTGCCTGCCGCCCGGTGCTCAAGGGGGAACTCTCTCTACAACTGCGCAAAGAACAGAAGCCAGAGCGCAAAACAACAAAAAAACGCAAACCCTCCTACAATGGCGCCCATGCAGAGCTGTGGGAGGCGCTGCGCAACAGGCGTATGGAACTTGCCAGGGAGCAGGAAGTGCCTCCTTATGTGATTTTCCACGATGCCACCCTCATGGAGATGATGGAGTATCGTCCACAAACCATGGCACAGATGGGACGGATATCAGGGGTGGGACAGAAGAAACTGGAAGCCTATGGCGAAGCCTTTTTACAGGTGCTGGCAGGGTATGAAGGTGATTAGAACGACACCGTCAAGAGACAGCGCGGAATCTACGAAGATGCCGGGACAATCAAGGCAACCGCGTGGGCGGCGATCCCCTCCTTGCGGCCAATGTAGCCCATCTTTTCTGTTGTCGTGGCCTTTACGCTGACTGCGGAGAGATTGGTTTTTATATCTTCAGCAAGGATTTCACGCATCTTCGGGATGTAGGGGGCAAGTTTTGGCGCCTGTGCGATGACCGTCATGTCGACATTGCCCACCTGCCAGCCACTCTCTGCAAGTGAGTCGATGACTGAACGCAGCAGGATGCGGCTGTCGACGCCCGCATAGGCATCACTGCTGTCAGGAAAGTGTGCGCCGATATCGCCGAGTGCCGCAGCGCCCAGCAGTGCATCGCACAGCGCATGGATGAGCACATCGCCGTCAGAGTGGGCCTCCAGTCCCTGCTCATGCGGGATGGAGACTCCGCCAATGATCAGCGGGCGATTCGCTGCAAAGCAATGCGCATCAAAACCATGTCCTATTCGCACTCTCTCTCGCCTCTTCGCGTCAGATAGAAATCCGCCAGCGCAAGATCTGACGGATTGGTAATCTTCAGATTGTCGGATTCTCCCTGCACCAGCTGCGGATGGAAACCGGCCCTCTCCATGGCGCTGGCTTCATCGGTGATGCTCTGTTTCGCCTCCAGGGCTGCTTCAAGCGCACTCTTGAGCAGGCCCAGAGGGAACATCTGCGGAGTGAATGCATGCCACAGATTCTCGCGCGGCGCCGTGGATTGAATCGACTGCTGCTGGTCAGCAATTTTCATGGTATCCCTGACCTGCATGCCCAGTATGGCTCCATGCGGGTTTAGTTCACAGGCCCACTGCAAACGGATGATATCCTCGATGCGCACGCAGGGACGCGCCGCATCGTGCACCATCACCCAGTCATCCTCGGTGGCCATTTCGAGGAGAGAGTCCAGTCCGCTGAGCACAGAGTTGGCGCGCTCTGATCCTCCATGTGCTATACGGATCAGCGGATGATCATGAAACTGCGTCTGCTCCCAGTAGGGATCGTCCGCATCCAGCACGACAACGATGCCCTGCAGATCCTGAACTTTTAACAACGTTGTCAGAGTGGTTTCAATAACGCTGCTTCCTGATAACGGCAGATACTGCTTGGGGGTGCTGCTCTTCATACGCCTGCCCTCCCCGGCAGCAGGCACAACGCACCACAAGGTCATGGCTTTTCCCCCTTGTCAGGAATCTGGAAATAGACCTCGCCTTCTCGAATCATTCCCAGATCAGAACGCGCACGCGCTTCAACCGCCTCCTGATCATTTTTGAAGCTGTCAATCTCGGCCTGCATTGCCATGTTGTGTCTCTTCATCTCTTCGATGGCCTTTTGCTGAGCTTCTATATCACGCTCCAGTGTGGCGACTTCAGCCAAGCTCCCTTCACCAACCCAGAGTTTGTATTGCAGCACGACAAACAGCACGACCAGCACCGGAATCAGTAGCTTTCTGAACATCTTCTACTCCTAGCGAGAGCAAGTCTCAGACTGACGAGGTATGAAAGAGATCCTTTTCTCTCGCCAAGACGCCAAGACCGCAAAGGTTTTTCTTGGCGAGCTTTGCGCCTTGGCGAGAGTCATCTTAGAAAATTGACTCATTTGTAAAGATGTTGGCCACTCAAGGGTTCTAATCCAGCCAGCGAAATGCCGAACGGCCTGCGTAAACGGCGTCGCTTCCAAGCTGCTCCTCGATGCGCATCAACTGATTGTACTTGGCGACACGGTCTGAACGCGACAGTGAGCCGGTCTTGATCTGTCCGCCGTTGCAAGCGACAACCAGGTCGGCAATAGTAGTATCTTCCGTCTCACCGGAGCGGTGCGAAACAACCGTGGTATAACCGGCATCATGCGCCATCTTGATCGCCGCCAGGGTCTCTGTGAGGGATCCAATCTGGTTGAACTTGATCAAAATGGAGTTGGTAATCCCTTTGTCGATACCCTCCTGCAGGATTTTCGGATTGGTGACGAAAAGGTCATCACCAACCAGCTGGATGCGATTTCCAAGTTGCTCGGTATGCAGTTTCCAGCCATCCCAGTCGCTCTCGTCGAGTCCATCCTCGATCGACAGGATCGGGTATTGATCAACCCAGCTCGCCAGAAAATCGCTAAAGCCGGTCGAATCAAACTCCCTGCCTTCTGATTTGAGCTGATATTTTCCATCACTGTAGAATTCTGAAGCAGCCACATCGAGTCCAAGATAGATATCCTCTCCCGCTTTGAAGCCCGCTTTGTCGATCGCCTCGAGGATGACATCGATGGCTGCAACATTGGATGGCAGATCCGGCGCAAAGCCGCCCTCGTCGCCAACACCGGTATTCATCCCCTTGCCCGAGAGCACCGACTTCAGCGCATGAAAAATCTCGGCGCCGTAGCGCACCGCCTCGTGGATCGATGGCGCACCGACCGGCAGAATCATGAACTCCTGGAAATCGACGCTGTTGTCCGCATGCTCTCCGCCGTTGATGATATTCATCATAGGCACAGGCATTCTGTATGGACCGTTCGACAGCGAGCGGTAGAGCGGCAGTTGCTGCTCCTGCGCAGATGCATGCGCCGCGGCAAGCGAGACGGCCAGGATGGCGTTTGCGCCGAGTTTGGACTTGTTGTCAGTGCCATCGAGATCGATCATGCGCTGATCCAGCGTCTCCTGATCCGTCACATCCATCCCTTTCACGGCATCGAGAATGGTGGTATTGATATTGTTGACCGCTGTGAGAACGCCTTTGCCCTGGTAACGGCTGTTGTCGCCATCACGCAGCTCCAGCGCTTCACGCGAACCTGTGGATGCACCGGATGGCGCTATCGCACGGCCTATCGCTCCATCAACAGTGATGACATCCGCCTCAACGGTTGGATTGCCGCGTGAATCGAGGATTTCGCGAGCCCGTACATCTAGAATCTCTGACATGTTTATTTCCTATCTATTTAATTTATATGAATTAGTTACAGAATTTCTGTGTAGTATTAAATATCTTCTGGCATTGTTCGAGCCCAAATAGGATGTGTTGAGGAACGAAGCGCATCACTCGCGGGTGATGCGCTTCGTTCCTCAACACATCCTATGGATAGTTCATGCGTTCAAACTATCCGGAAATCAGGGCGCTCCTGTTTACAGGCTATCCTCGATAAATCCTGCTGACTTTACTGCAGAATCAATAGACTTCAATGTCTCCAGCAACTCAGCCATCCGATCCAGACGCCACGAGTTGGGGCCGTCGCTGAGCGCGTTATCAGGATCAGGATGGGTCTCCATGAACAGGCCGGAGATGCCTGCAGCCACCGCCGCGCGCGCCAGCACCGGCACATGCTGCCGCTCGCCGCCTGAACTGCCTCCCTGCCCTCCCGGCTGCTGCACCGAGTGGGTGGCGTCAAACACCACGGGGCAGCCGGTCTCACGCATCACGGCCAATCCCCGCATGTCGGAAACCAGGGTATTGTATCCAAACGAGACGCCGCGTTCACATACCATGATCTGCTCATTGCCGGTATCCAGCGCCTTGTTGACCACGTGTTTCATATCCCACGGCGCCAGAAACTGCCCCTTTTTGATATTGACTGCTATGCCCTGACTCGCCACATTCTGGATAAAGTTGGTCTGACGGCACAAGAATGCCGGGGTCTGCAGCACATCCACCACATCGGCCACCTCACCCATCGGGGTATCTTCGTGCACATCGGTCAGCACCGGTACTCTGATCTGCTGCCTCACCTTCTCCAAAATTTGCAATCCCGCTTCGAGTCCGGGGCCGCGCTCGCTGGCGTGCGAAGAGCGGTTCGCCTTGTCGAAGGACGACTTGTAGATAAAGGGAATGCCCAGCGTGCCGGTAATCTCCTTCAACTCTCCGGCAACATCCAGCGCCATGCCTTCACTCTCGATGACGCATGTTCCGGCGATCAGGAAAAAGGGGTGATCCAGGCCGACATCAAAACCGCACATATTCATGAAAATTTCTCCTTGTGCTCAATCGCCGCATTGACAAAACCTGTAAACAGCGGATGGCCGTCTCTGGGCGTCGAGGTAAATTCAGGATGGAACTGACAGGCAAGAAACCAGGGATGATCAGGGACTTCGATCATTTCGACCAGCTCACCGTCGACGGAGATACCACCAATACGCAGCCCCTTCGTCTGCAACACCTTGCGATAGTCATTATTGAATTCATAGCGGTGACGATGACGCTCGACGACAGAGACCCTGTCAAACACCTTCCGCGCAAGCGACCCCTCAAGCAACTGACACTCCTGACCTCCCAGGCGCATGCTGCCGCCGAGGTCCGAGGTATGGTCACGCGTCTCGGTGGTTCCCTCTGAAGTTGTCCACTCGGTGATTAGTGCAATCACCGGATGTTGACTCTGCGGATCAAATTCGGAGCTATTGGCATCGCTCATGCCAGCGACATTGCGCGCATATTCGATCACTGCAACCTGCATACCGAGACAGATGCCGAGATAGGGAATATTGTTGATACGTGCGAAGTTGGCCGCCGCTACCTTGCCTTCGACACCACGTTCGCCAAAGCCGCCGGGAACCAGAATCGCATCCATGGTTTTGAGACTATCCGTACCATCGTTCTCGAGTTGCTCGGAGTCGACATACTGAATATTGATTTTGGTGCTGGTCTTTATGCCGGCATGGATCAGCGCCTCAGAGAGTGACTTATAGGCCTCTGTCAGATGCACATACTTGCCAACCATGGCGATGGTCACTTCATGCGTTGTATGATCGAGACCTTCGACAACCTGCTGCCACTCTGACAAATCCGCCACCGGCAGATCCAGCCCGAACTGATCAACTGCGATCTCATCCAGATCCTGGGCATGCAGCAGAAGTGGAATTCTGTAAATCGAATCTGCATCAACAGCAGAGATAACCGCTCGCAGCGGCACATTGGTAAACAGGGCGATTTTTTTTCGTTCACTCAGAGGAACAGGACGGTCAGAGCGGCACAGCAGGATATCCGGTTGAATACCGATCGAGCGCAACTCTTTGACCGAGTGCTGTGTCGGCTTGGTTTTGATCTCTCCTGAGGTGGCGATATAGGGCACCAGCGTCAAATGCATGAACAGCGCCCTCTCGCGTCCCAGTTCGACGCCCATCTGACGAATCGCCTCCATGAACGGCAGTGACTCGATATCACCGACCGTTCCGCCAATCTCAACCATGGAGATGTCGGCGCCCTGAGAACCCAGCAGGATCGCCTGCTTGATCTCGTCTGTAATATGGGGGATAACCTGTACCGTGGCGCCCAGATAATCGCCACGACGCTCCTTGCGGATCACACTCTCGTAGATCTGCCCGGTCGTGAAGTTGCTGTTTTTGCCGGTCTTTGCACGCACAAAACGCTCGTAGTGTCCCAGATCGAGATCCGTTTCAGCGCCATCTTCGGTGACGAATACCTCGCCATGCTGAAAAGGACTCATAGTGCCCGGATCAACATTGATATAGGGGTCAAGCTTCATCATCTTGACCTTGAGGCCGCGCGCTTCCAGCAAAGCGGCCAGCGATGCTGCGGCAATGCCTTTTCCAAGGGATGAGACTACGCCGCCGGTAATAAAAATATATTTTGTCATGGTATGCCGTGCCGTCTTGCAAGATGATGATCAGACGGGATAAAAGAGTAACAGATAGAGGGGTATCGACTCAATGAGAATTGCTGTACTAAAGTGAATAAGTTGATTGTCACAATTCCATGAGATTGCTTCGTTCCTCGCAATGACAACTAACCCGTCATTGCGAGCGAAGCGTGACAATCTCATTCACTCGTGTCCTTCGTGGTGAGCATTCCTCTACATTTAGAATTGCTGCCGGGAATCTTCCTCGCTCTCCACTGGCAGCTCTTGTGGCGACTCCTCCGACACCGCCAGCGGATGCATCACCCTGAAAACATAATCTGTATTATAGGTTCTGACAAAAACCAGGTCATCCTTGCTGATGATATATTGCGGACCTGTCCGCAGCGCGATCTTCTCAATCTGCCTGCCATTTGAAGTGTCGAGCAGGTAGAGATAATCAGGCTCTGCACTAAAACCATATCCGCTGATAATGGTATTGCCGACAACATCAAAATTGGCCGCGTTGGAAACCAGTGGTTCAGACCTCCATAACAGCTTGCGACTATTCAGATCAATGGCAGTGATATAGGCATTCATATCCCTTGAAGAACTGGCATAGGTTTTATGACTATGGGAGATATAGAGAACAGACCCCTTGACTATCACCCAGTCGATTGACTGGGTGATGACCTGCTTATCTATTTCGGTCTCCCCGGGAGCATACAGATAGCTGCCAAAATCAAATCCGTACTCATAACGTCGGCTCTTCATCGACCATAAAAAGAGGTAACGCCCCTCATCCTGGTCATCCGCGTAAACCAGCGACAGGTAGCCGCTGCCGGGAATTGCCCTCACCAGTTTATGCCCGTCAATCGCACCGGCCACATGAGGCGGAACTTTCTCGCTCGATCCAAGATGCAGCTCATTATCACTGAACCACGCCTCTTCATCGATAATCCTGTTCGCAGATTCCGCCTTCATCTCGAGCCTGATATGCGGCTTCTTACCCTGCACGACTCCATCAGCAGCAAAGTACTGAAACGGGGGCTTCTCAAGCAGCACCATCTCGACGGTATACTTCTCCTTCACGGCTGCAGGAAGAGCGCCGGACGCAATGCATATAGACAAAAACATCCAGCCCATGAAACGGCGCCGATCAAACATTCTATTCATCATTTCATTTAAGTCACAGTTGATTCACCATGATATTGCAACACGATGAGTCGCTTATCGCAACAACGGCTGCTGTCGATAGTAGCGGCTCATCTGCTCATAGACACGGGGATAGGCATCCTCGAGAACCTCCGGCGCAGTAAAGAAGTATTCGCTGATGACAGCAAAAAATTCTGCGGGGGCTGTCGCGGCATAAGCATCAATCGCCCCTCTCCCATTGGCTTCTATGCTCTGCTGAAGCCTGTTGTAGGCGCTGCCCAATATCTCACTCCACTCACCCACCTCCATATCGGGATGTAGCGGCGGCATGCCGTTGGTGCGTCCATTGAGCGCATCCAGTTTATGTGCGAACTCATGAATCACTACATTGCGGCCTGCGACAGGGTTCAGCATATCCTCTTCTACCTCACTCCATGAGAGTATGACCGGCCCATGTGACCAGGATTCTCCTGCGAGCGCCCGATCCTGCAAATGTACGACACCGGATGCATCCTGTTGCTCGCGCACCACCCTGAACGCCCCCGGGTAGACGATGATCTCACTCCACCCCAGATAGGCATCCATACCCAGCTCCAGGATTGGTAATACAGCTTGCAGTGCGATAATGAGGCTTTTTTCAGGCGACACATCAAATCCCCGGGCGCCGCTAAAGTGTTTTTTATAAAGGAACAGTGTTGCAAATCTACGCAGTCGCGCCCTGTCGGAAGCAGAGAGATGCTCTATGAGAACGAGATCATCAGCAGCGCCTCTCCATAATGCGTCGGGTATCTGGTGTCGACGCAACAACCAGGCGATATAGAGCCGCTTTAGCCAGCGCATAATAATCTCCTCTCTACAGAAAAAGAGCGGCCAGGCCGCTCTTCAATCGGGTTAGCAGGTGTGGCGTTGATCAGGCGGGGATCATTGCGACCCACATATCATGCTTGTTGCAAAAACTGGTGGCATAGAGTGCCGTTTTGCCCGCAGGCAGTTCAAACACAGATTTTGCATCCTCGTCACTCGGATAGAAGGTTTTCTCACCCAGCACCTCGCCATCTGCGGCAACAATGGTGTGACGCACAATAAAATGCTTCTCGCTCATGCCGTGTTTGGTTTCAACTGTCACCCTGCCGCCATCAACAGTGACAACCGGCAGATGACTCTTGACCTTCTTGGCCCATTTACCCGGATTTTCCTTTGTGTAGATTACTCCCTTTGGCAGCGCACCGCTGTCAGCCGATGCTATGCTGATGCCACCGGCAGACGCGCCAGCCGCAACGGCCAGCGAAGCCTTTAAAAAATCTCTTCTGTTTGACATGGTTCATTCCTCATTTGTAAGTAGGCAGGAGAACACCTGCATGTTTCATTATTGTTATCCAACCATCGCAATGGTCGGATTGTCTTGATGAGACTCTTAAACGTTACAAAAAACCCGGCAACTATTCAACAACAGATTGCTCTTCATTCGCTTGTGGATCGTGGGGGAGTTACGGCTTGTCGTCCACCTCTCTTCTGCAGCACAAAGAAAGTAACCGCGCTGGAAACCACCATACCCAGCAAGAACACCGGCCAGATTTCAGCAACAGTCCGATCAATGCAAGATAGATGACAAGGCACATATTGATTCTCCTGGAATTTGAACAGACTGTTTGAAGTCTCTCCCTGTGATTGGCAGGGAGGAGTAGAATGCCTTCATTCTCCCACAGGTTTCATATCTTTCAACAGGGAAATGACTTCAACCACACCAGCTCAACTGCTCACACAGACGACAGTTTCACGGCCGCAACACAGGGCGATGATCCACCAGGGACGTCAGTATGATTATACTGATTTATCCCGTATGGTTTCATCGGTCGCCGGAGCACTGCAGAAATCCGGAGTTGAGCCCGGCGGCAGGCTGGCCATTTTTCCGCAACCCCTGTTGACACTGCTGACTGTATTGGCGGCACCGCAAATTGGTTGTGGCGTGCTGCCGCTCAACCCCACTCTTCCACGCCAAATTCTTGAACGCTTGATCGATTCGACCTCAGCCACGCATCTGATAGCCGACAGAGGCGTTCTGTCATCTATTGAGAATCTCTGCAGAATCTTGCCGCATGAGCTGTCACATTGGCTTGAAAACCGTCAGCTGACATCAGGCAAACAGACGCCGCTCTCAATGGATGAAGCACATCTCTATATGACGACCAGCGGCAGTGATACACAGCCGAAAGTCGTTAAACTCAGCGGTTCCAATATCATGGCGAGCATCAGGGCATCCCGCCGGAGGTTACCGGCTGGCAACAGTGACACCTGGCTCTGCTGCCTGCCGCTCTATCATATCGGCGGGCTGTCGATCCCGTTTCGCTGTGTCGAGGCTGCTGCAACCCTGCTGCTGCATGATCGTTTTGATGCGCAGCAGATCTGCGATGATCTGCATCGATATGCTGTAACCCATCTTTCACTGGTTCCTGCAATGCTGGCAAGACTGCTGGAACAGGTTCCAGATTTCACTCCCCCAAAATCTCTGCGAGTGGTTCTGATCGGAGGCGCCTCACTGTCACCTCAGTTATATGCGAGAGCAACGGCTGCCGGCTGGCCGCTGGTTCCAACTTATGGCATGACGGAGAACTGCTCGCAGATTGCAACACTCTACCCGCCTTCTACCCAATGGCAACCGGGTCTGGTCGGCAAGCAGCTGGATCATACGGAGATTGCCATCGATGCTGACAGCGGCGTGATTCGCATTCGCGGGGATGGTGTCATGACGGGCTATCTGCAGGCAGATGGACAATCCGCACCACACCCTGCTGGCGCATGGTTTGAAACTGGTGACCTTGGCGCTATCGATGGTGATGGCAACCTGATCATCTGCGGGCGCAGTGATAGGACATTGATCAGTGGTGGAGAAAATATTCATCCCGCCCGGATCGAATCTCAACTGCTGGAACACCCGGGCATCACTGAGGTCGCAGTCATCGGCGAACCTGACCCTGTGTGGGGTGACATCGTGGTTGCAGTCTATGCCGGTGCTGTGACAGAGCAGCTGCTGCAGAGTTGGTGCATACAGCATCTGCACGGCGCATGGCGTCCACGCAGATTCATCAAGACGACTGTTCTGCCGCGCAACGCCATGCACAAGATCGATCGGTTAGCATTGCACAGAATTATCAATCCCTGATCATAGGATGCTGCTGAGCTTGCGAAGCTTCCGC
>JADWMH010000174.1 GCA_015767355.1 Gammaproteobacteria bacterium | reverse complement strand
TCATAAACAACAGCCTCATCACCAACTGACACATCTAACTCTTATCGATGACAATGAAACCATACATGTCTCTATCAGCACTGACACTGCTCGGCATCTCAGGAAGTCTCTCTGCCGCAGCAGTCACCGGCGGAACGGTTATCACCCACCCGTCTCCAAACAAGATCGAGGAACGCTGTGTGATCCTTGACAAGATGCCTGGAGGAGAATACTCCTCCAAAGACAGCAAGGAGGAACAGGCTTATTGCAAAATCGATCTCTACAGAAAAAGCATAGCCATGTGCCCAAAGATCTGGAGCACCAGCCCGGGAACCATCATCTATCAACTCTACGCCGGACCCTACAAGGGCAACGCGAAAAAATTTGAAGCATCAGTCTGCTCCAAGGGAAAATCAGCAGTAAACTATACAACCGGGAAGCACCTCAAATTCAAAAACACCATGAACATGAAGGGCACCAGCGGCACATTCTCGACCGCATCGCTGCTCTACTATCACTTCTCCCGCTATTTCGATACGCATATCCACGTGCCGGTGGCTGTACAGCGAACCATGGACAACAAAGAGCACAGTCAACGGATCACTCAACGCGGCGCCAAACTCACCTCACGGAAAAAGGGCATGATCCATGAGGCATGGCAGGATATGAAAAAGGCCCAGCAAAAACCGGAGCTCTACAAGCCAACGGATGAACTTTTTACCAAAGACCGCAAGCAGATATACGGAGTATTGCTGCACTCTCCCGGCAAGCGCTATGGCGTATTGATGAACGGCACGCGCAAATCGGGCTGGGGCGATGGTCAAAACAACGATTTTCAGAAGACGCCGCCATTTCTTGCACTGCGCAGTTCGCAGCCGCTGAAAAAAGCGATTCCTGAAGGCATCGAAGAGGCTGAAAAAGACCCCCTCATCAAGAAGGCGATCAAATCAGAGATCTCAGACCAGCAGATGGCCTACTGGATGCAGGACCTGACGGAAATTACCCTGCTGGACTACATCTTCAGTCAGCAGGATCGCGTTGGCAATATCGATTTCGAAGAGTACTGGTATTGGAAAAAGGGCTCGAACATACGTAAGAAGCACGCCAGGACCAAAACGCCAGCGAAGAACCTGGCCAAGCACAAACCGCTGCGCATTCAGGAGACTTTTCTAAATGACAATGACGCCGGCGGCCGTAAAATCTATAGCAACTTTACAAAAAAAACCAAAATGCTGGAGAAGATAAGACACTTCAATCCCGACACCTACAGGCAGTTGATCAGGCTGGACAAGGATTTCTCCAAAAAGGGGAAGCTCTATGCATATGTTAAGGATAGCTTTGGCCTGAGTGAGCAGCAGCTTCAGCAGATCGTCACCAACACAAATCATGCTGCAGCTATTTTGAAGGGGAGCTGCAAAGAGAAAAAACTGCGCTTTGATCTGGATCCTGACAAGTTTTTTGCGAAAAAAAGCAGCAAGGAGAAACGACTCAACTGCGAAAAGCCCTAGGATTTTTTCGCGGTCAAATGACCTCGATCGAAAAGAGACGCCAATCTCTCCCCATAGGTACTTGCAAAACTCCGTCATTCCGGCATGTTTTTAGCCGGAATCCATTTGCCCTGCTCTTTTAAGTTAAGTGGTAGATTCGTACTCAATAACCCCGTGTCTCGATTCTGCATAGGATGTGTCGAGGCACGAGGCGCATCAATATCATCTACGCTAAACCGATGCGCTTCGTTTCACTCAACACATCCTATGAATTGCTGCCATGCACGGTCTTTTTGAGATGTTACGTTGATTCTATAGATTCCGGCCTTCGCCGGAATGACGAATTTTGGAGTTTTACAAGAGTCTCCTCATACACAAACTGCTTGCTAATTTACTTGTTTGATACGAGTAACAACATGCCCTACAGATACATCAATAACATGCTGCTTGCATGTCTCCTTCTCCTCGGCGCCGAGTCTACCTGGGCGCAGCGCATCGTGGTTATCTCGGATTTCAACGGCAGTTATGGTTCGACGAAATACAACAAGGATGTGGACAATGCTGTACAGCGCGTCATCCAGCTCAAACCGGACATCGTCATCAACACCGGGGACATGATCGCAGGTCAGCGCACCAACCTGCTGAAAAAACCGGCTATTGAAAGCATGTGGAAGAGTTTTCATCAGCATGTAACCAATCCCATTGCATCAGCCAAACTGCTCATGGCCGTGACACCGGGAAATCACGACGCCTCGGAATACAGCAAATTCAAGCTGGAACGCAAAATCTACAAACAGCAGTGGCAGCAGAGAAAGCCGAATCTAAAGTTCATCGACGACAGCCACTACCCTCTCTACTACGCCTTCAAGGCTGGCAAAACCCTGTTTGTCGCTCTCGACGCAACCCGCACCCATGCGCTGGATAAAGAGCAAAAAAAGTGGCTCGACAAGTTACTCAAAAAACAGGGCGGCAAATACAAGCACCGGATTCTCTTCAGCCATCTGCCTATCTGGCCGTTCTCCAACAAAAATGGAGCTGAAGCCTTGCTGGATACCGAGCTGGAGAAAATCGTTCAGAATCACAATGTCGATCTCTATCTCAGCGGTCATCATCACACCTACTACCCCGGTTACAAGGATGGCGTCCGCTACATCAGTCAATCCTGCCTTGGCTCGGGCTCGCGGCCACTGGTGGGCACCAAACTTAATACGGGCAGGAACATTACCGTAATTGACATCAAGGACAGCAACATCGAAATTAACGCCTACAGTGCTCCAGCTTTTACCGCTGCAATCGATCAAAAAACGCTGCCAAAATCCATAGAATCCAAATGGGCGAAAATCATCCGGGAAGACCTGGCGCCGCATAGCAATTAATGCGATTTTTGAGAAGTTTCCCCGGCTCATCAGAGAGAAAAAAATGGCAATCACCGTAAAGGAGATTTGGAGAGCGGCGCTGGAAATCCTGCGCAAAAACATCGGGCAGATCTTCACGACACACCTCGCCTACATTGCACTCGGTGTGATTTTATTCACCCCGCTGATAGGTATGCTCGGTCATCTCCTGCTGTACCTGTCCGGCAAAACCGCGCTCTCTGATCTGGATATCGCCTGGTTCCTGCTGTCGCCACTCGGCATGGCTGCATTGATCCTGATGGCTGCCCTGTTGATTGCCATCCTTGCCTTCGAACAGGCCTCGCTGATGGCCATCAGCGCCGGCGCCGTTCGAGATTTGCACATCGGCACGCTGCAGGCTTTGCGTTTTACAGCCAGGCGGGCGGTAAGGATTTTCCTCTTCACAACCCACCTGGTTACCCGGCTCCTGATAATCACCCTGCCCTTCCTCGCCGCCGCCGGAGCAATCGCCTGGTACCTGCTCACCGACTATGACATCAACTATTATCTGAGCGAAAAACCACCCGCTTTCCTGATTGCAGTTGCACTCATCGGAGTGCTGCTGCTATCGATGCTGGTGGTGCTGGTTCGCAAACTCCCTGGCTGGTCGCTGGCGCTTCCCCTGGTGCTCTTTACTGATCTCTCTCCGGCCCGCTCCTTTATCGAGAGCAACAAACTCGTGCAGGGGCACAAGCGTGAAGTAGTGACGGCATTGCTGATCTGGGCAGTGGCGGCGCTGCTGCTTGGAGCAGCTGTTGTAGCCTGCGTGCAACTGCTGGGTTCGCTGCTGGCTCCTCTGTTTTTCGATTCGATCAAGTTGCTCGTCATCGTGCTGGGTGGAGTCGTGGCGTTGTGGTCACTCGGCAATCTTATGACCACGACATTGACGTCAGGGAGCTTCGCCGCTCTTGTAATGATCTTTTATGAACGCTATGGATCGGAGATAACAACAAGCGACCTCGCAGATAAGCAGCAACAGGGGCTATGGCGGATGACCGCCCCCCGCTTTGCGCTGCTCCTGATTGGCGCTGCAGCCGCTGCCGCACTGTCAGGGAGCTGGCTCCTGAATGGTATCCAGACACAGGATGACGTCGTGGTCATTGCTCACCGGGGAGCCGCGGGCAAGGCGCCCGAGAATACACTCGCTTCCATACGCCAGGCCATCGAGGATGGAACCGACATGATCGAGATCGATGTCCAGGAGAGCAGTGGCGGTGAGGTTGTGGTGATACATGACAGCGATTTCATGAAGCTCTCGGGCGTTGATCTGAAAGTTTGGAATGGGTCACTAGAGCAAATTCAAGAACTCGATATCGGCAGTTGGTTCGACCCCGGCTTTTCAGCTGAACGGGTGCCGACACTGACACAGGTGCTGGAAGAGGTGCGCGGCAAGGTTCGCGTCGTTATCGAACTCAAATATTACGGGCATGACCAGCAGCTGGAACAACGGGTTGTAGATATCGTTGAAGAGGCCGGCATGGTTGACGACATTGTTATCATGTCACTGAAGTACAAAGGCATAGAAAAGGTCCGCACACTGCGGCCACGGTGGGTTATCGGACTGCTATCAACCAAGTCTGTCGGCAACCTCGCCAAATTGGATCTGGATTTTCTTGCAGTCAATATGAGCATGGCGACATCCGGCTTTATTCGCCGTACACATGCGGCCGGCAAGCAGGTGTACGTCTGGACCGTGAATGATGCAGTCTCCATCTCCCGCATGATATCGCTGGGCGTAGACGGCATCATTACCGACGAGCCTGAGATGGCTCGCAATGTTGTCACTGAACGCTCCGGACTGAGTTCGGTAGAGCGCTTGCTGATACACACCGCTGTGCTGTTTGGCCGCCCGATTCCCCCGCGAATCTACCGTGACGAGTCGCCTTGAGGTTTTTTGCGATCATGGCCTCCGATA
>JADWMH010000173.1 GCA_015767355.1 Gammaproteobacteria bacterium | reverse complement strand
GAAAAATCTTTGCGGTCTTGGCGTCTTGGCGAGAGAAAACATTCTCTTTCATGCCTCGTAAGTCCTGGATATGGTCTCACTAGCTATACCTTTTCTCATAGGACTCTTCAGCGCTTTTCACTGCATCGGGATGTGCGGCGGCATCATGACTGCGCTGACCCTTGGATTACCTGAAAAGACACGCACCTCGCGCCTGAAACTGCTGCTCTCCCTGAGCCTGTATAACAGCGGTCGTATTCTCAGTTATGCCGTGGCGGGAGGGATTGCCGGAGGTGTTCTGAGCGGAGCCGCTGACTTTATCGGGCCGCAAAATGGTCTGGCCGTATTGCAGCGCATCGCAGCCGTGATCCTGATACTGATCGGGCTGCACATGGCCGGTTGGCTGCCGCAATTGTCCCGTATCGAGCGAATCGGCGTACCGTTGTGGCAGCGCATCGAACCTTTGACGCACCGGTTGATGCCTTTCGACTCTTCGTGGAAAATTTTTCTCTACGGCATGATCTGGGGGTGGATTCCCTGCGGAATGGTCTACACGATGCTGACCTCGGCGTCTGCGCAGGGCGGCTATTTTGCCTCAGGGCTCTACATGGCTGCCTTTGGAGCAGGGACGCTGCTGCCTGTAGCCAGTGCCGGCTTTGTGGCAGGTTCGCTGCGCAAATGGGTTGCTGCGCCGCAGGTGAGGCTCTTTTTCGGTGTGCTGGTTATTGCATGGGGGGTGCTCGCATTGCTGAGGCCCGATTTTGCAAGCCGTTTTCACACAATGGATCATGCGGGAGATGATGAGTCAGTCATGTATTGTAAATAAAGCGGTTTCCGTGCAAAATACGGGGATGAAAGAGTATCAGCAGATGATTGGTGAAGATCCGCAACTGGTGCGCACCCTGCATGCCGCACGTCTGGTAGCGGGAGCGGATGCGCCCGTGCTGATCAATGGCGGCAAGGGAGCAGGAAAGTCGCTGCTTGCCAGGGTCATCCATGTCAATAGTGCGAGACGCGAGCATGGTTTTACGCTGATCAATTGCGCCGGCGTTGATGATCATCAGTTCCCACTCAACTCACTCAGCAATGGTGATCACACGATCAGCGAAATCACCTCCGGCACCCTCGTTTTCAAGGAGATCGGCGAGTTGTCATCGGCTGCGCAGGCAAGCCTGATGCGATTTGTCGATTCTGCCTCTGCGGAGAGTTTGCGCATCATAGCTACCAGCAGCATGGATCTTCAGCAGCAGGTCGGGAAAGGTGAATTTCGCCAGGATCTCTATTTCAGGATCAATGTGATTCCATTGTCACTGCCTGATCTGAACAGCAGAGAGAGTGATGTTCCTCTGTTGATCAACCACTTTACGAAGTGTTTTAGTCTGCAGCACAAACGCCGCGCACCTATCTATTCAGCCGCAACATTCAAGATCCTGAAAAAATACCAGTGGCCCGGCAATGTCCAGGAGCTGCGTAACTTTTGTGAACGCATGGTGCTGTTGCTGCCCGGCAAGCGTATCGGGGCGGAGAATCTTCCTGCCGAGATGAGTGCCAATAAAGAGAACGCTGCCAATGGGTCAGTAATCAACCTGCCGGTTGGTGGCATCGACCTGTCTCAACTGGAGCAAAACCTGATTCGCCAGGCGCTGAATAACAGCCGTGGAAATCGCAGCCGTGCGGCCCGCCTGCTGGGAATCACCCGCGACAAGCTCAACTACAGAATCAAGAAGTACGCTCTCATCATCTCCTGATAATAATCCTAACCACGGAACACACGAACAGTCGATTTGTCTGTTTTCTATCAGCTATCGGATGCCGCTTCACTTGCCTCGTACGCCTCGACCACGCGCTGCACCAGCGGGTGGCGCACAACATCCCTTGAGTTGAAGAAGGTAAAGCTCATGCCGCTCACTTCTCCGAGGATATCGACGGCCTGGCGCAGGCCCGATTTCTGGCCGCGCGGCAGGTCAACCTGGGTGACGTCGCCGGTGATCACTGCCGTCGAGCCAAAGCCGATGCGGGTGAGAAACATCTTCATCTGCTCCGGAGTGGTATTCTGCGCTTCATCGAGAATAATGAAGGAGTCATTGAGCGTGCGCCCCCGCATATAGGCGAGCGGGGCGACTTCGATGATGTGTCGTTCGATCAGTTTGCTGACCCGTTCAAAGCCGAACATCTCGTAAAGCGCGTCATACAGCGGACGCAGATAGGGGTCGATCTTTTGAGCGAGGTCGCCTGGCAGAAATCCCAGTTTTTCACCCGCTTCCACGGCGGGACGAACCAGCAGGATACGGCGTACCTGCTGGCGCTCCAGCGCCTCGACAGCGCAGGCGACAGCCAGGTAGGTCTTTCCGGTTCCAGCCGGACCGATTCCAAAACTGAGGTCATTGCTGACGATATGGCGAAGATACTCTTTCTGATTGGGACCGCGTCCGCGAATCACTCCGCGTTTGGTGGTAATGACGACATCGGGCTGTTCACCAGCCTCCTTTTTTTGCTGGCGTTCCTCGATGCCAGACTCCTGCAGCAACAGGTGAATGCTGCGTGCATCGAGGCGTTCTGTCGCTGTTGCCGCGTAGAGATCCGTCAGCAGGGTTTGAGCAGCACCAAGCATATCCGCTGAACCAAGAATCTGAAACTGGTTTCCACGGTTGTTGATTTCGATGCCGAGGCGTGCTTCGATCTGTCGCAAATGCTCTTCCAGCGGCCCGGCGAGATTGGCAAGGCGTTCATTCTCTTCAGGATCAAGAATAAATTTTACCGAGGAGGCATGCTCACTCATGAAGGACACCACGCAGTGAATTCGGCAATGCTTCGGTGATGGTGACATTCACGAACCGGCCAATCAACTCCTGCGGGCCGGTGAAATTGACCACGCGGTTATTCTCTGTGCGTCCTGACATTTGCGCAGCATCCTTGCGTGACTCCCTCTCAACCAGGATTTTCTGTACACTGCCGACCATCTGACGGCTAAATCGCTGCGCGTTGCTGTTGATCTTCTGCTGCAGTCTGGCGAGGCGCTTTTTCTTCACCTCCAGAGGGATGTTGTCGTCAAATTCCGCTGCCGGTGTGCCGGGGCGAATGCTGTAGATGAAACTGAATGAGTGGTCATAATCGACGTCGTTAATCAACTGCATGGTATGCTCAAAATCCTCGTCGCTCTCATCGGGAAAACCGATGATGAAATCGGATGACATGCTGATATCAGGGCGTATGCTGCGCAGTTTCCTGATCTTCTGCTTGTATTCAAAAGCTGTGTGGCCGCGTTTCATCAATCGCAGGATACGATCCGAGCCACTCTGAACCGGCAGATGCAGGTGGCTGACCAGTTCGGGAACATCCGCATAGACCTCGATCAGGCTGTCGCTGAACTCAACGGGGTGTGACGTCGTATAGCGAATGCGCTCAATTCCATCGATGGCGGCGACATAACGGATCAACAGCGCCAGGTCGGCGACTTCATTATCATGCATGACTCCGCGGTAGGCGTTGACATTCTGACCCAGCAGGTTGACCTCACGCACTCCCTGCCCGGCGAGTTGCACGATCTCATGCAGCACGTCGTCAAAAGGGCGGCTGATCTCTTCGCCGCGGGTATAGGGAACGACGCAGAAGGTGCAGTATTTGGAGCAGCCCTCCATGATCGAGACAAAAGCCGTTGGCCCCTCTGCGCGAGGTTCCGGCAAGCGGTCAAACTTCTCGATCTCGGGGAAGCTGATGTCGATGACAGGCTGCTTATGTGCGCGTGCCTCGTCGATCATTTGCGGCAGGCGGTGCAGTGTCTGCGGACCGAAAACCAGGTCGACACAGGGCGCTCGCCGGCTGATGGCTTCCCCCTCCTGGCTGGCGACGCAGCCGCCGACGCCTATGATGAGATCAGGATTGTCCAGCTTCAGCTTGCGCCAGCGCCCGAGCTGGTGAAAGACCTTCTCCTGCGCCTTTTCGCGCACCGAACAGGTGTTCAGCAGCAGTATATCTGCATCCCCGGCATTGTCGGTCAGGTCGACGCCACGGGCTTCACGCAGAACGTCGAACATCTTGTCCGAATCGTACTCATTCATCTGGCAGCCGAAGGTCTGGATATAGAGTTTCTTGCGCATAGGGTGAATCATAGCAATTAGGAACCTGATCTGAACAGGCTTTATCTCCAGATACAGCAATTCTCAATGCACTAATAAAGTGGTGAGTCTCTCTTCTACATTTAGAAATTCAGCTCCAGATAACCATTGCGAGAAGAGTGGATACCCCGCGAAAGAAAATGAGATACATTAGATGCATCGAATGATTTGCAGAGATGAAATGGCCATGAAGATCGCAGTCACCAGTCAGAATCGAAAGAGCATTACAGAACATGCAGGGCGCTGCCGGAAATTCAGGCTGTTCGATATCGAGGATGGGCGCATTGTTGGCGATGAATTGCTCGAGCTTGCAAAGGAGCAGTCATTTCATGAGAGTCCGCCGCATGATGCGCATCCGCTGGATGTTGTCGATGTGTTGATATCGGCTGGTATGGGCAAAGGTATGATACGGCGATTAGGCAACAAGGGAATCACAGGGATCATTACCAGTCAGAGTGACCCGGAAACAGCTGTGCAGCTATATCTTGAAGGCAAGCTGCAAAGGGAAGAGCCGCATGAGCACAGCCATCATGTGCATCAAGAGGTCAAGCTGGAGTTGTAAACCAAAGTCGCCAACTTCCAGATCTTCTATCGCATTGTTATCCATGGAAAAATTATAAGCGATAGTTTTTACATATAAATAATAGACAATACATAGTCAATAAGTAATATACAAATTAAGAATATGCTA
>JADWMH010000034.1 GCA_015767355.1 Gammaproteobacteria bacterium | reverse complement strand
TGTACCCCATTATCTGAAGCTTTTTTCGCACCTGATCGCTCAACGCCGATGCTTCAAACTGAATCTTGTCGGGCAGATACTGGTGGTGAAAACGCGGTCGCGTAACGACTGCCTGCGCGTCACCCCCCTGCATAAACTCAAGAGCAGCCAGCAACACCATGCTGATGATGCGGCTGCCGCCTGGTGTTCCCAGAATCGCGACGCGCTCGTCATTTTCGATGAAGGTTGGCGACATGCTCGAGAGCGGGCGTTTTCCGGGCGCTATGGCATTGGCTTGCGAACCGACCAGTCCGTAGGCATTTGGGACTCCCGGTTTTGCCGAAAAATCATCCATCTCGTCATTGAGCAATACACCCGTGTGCAGTGCCACATAGCCGGAGCCGAACGGATAGTTGATGCTGAGTGTCGCTGCGACGCGGTTTCCCTGCCGGTCGAGAATTGAAAAATGGGTAGTATCCGCACCCTTTGATTCACTCGCCGTGACTGGTGGAAAGGTTGCGCTCGGAGTCGCTTCATCCGCCTTGATCCAGCGGCGTTTGAGGCTGGCGTGCTGCTGACCGATGAGCTGCCTGACAGGCACTTTGACAAAGTCCGCATCGCCGAGAAATTGTGCGCGATCACGGTAGGCGTGACGCATCGCCTCGACAATGGTATGGATGCGCTCTGCTTCTCCCATATTTCCAAGATCAAAAGGCTCAAGAATATTGAGCATTGTGACAAGTGCAATGCCGCCGGACGAGGGAGGCGCCGCCGAGGTGATACTCCACCCCTTGTATTGACCGCGTATCGGCTCTCTCTCTTCTAGCTGATAGGTCTCAAGATCCTTTATTGACCAGATGCCGCCGGCCCGGGAGATTTCTGCAACCATCTGCTGCGCAACCTTACCGGCGTAAAAGGCTTTCCCTTCAGTTTGCGCAATTTGCTCCAGCGTCTCAGCCAGATCAGTCTGCCTGATCAGGTAACCATTTTCGGGAACTTCGTTGTTGTGCAGGAATATTTGCGCTGTTGCCGGGTAGCTCTGCAGCAGGGAGAGGCGCATGCCGGCCATACGGCGATAGTAGTCATCGACGGCGAAGCCCTCTCTGGCAAGTTTGATCGCCGGCGCGAGTGTCTGTTGCAGAGGCAGATTTCCATAGTGTTGCGCCAGATGTACCAGGGCGGCAGGTATTCCGGGGATTCCCGCAGAGAGCGGCCCCTCCATGGAGTCTTTGGTCAGCTTGCCTTTTTCATCGAGATACATGTCACGGGTAGCCGCCAACGGCGCTTTTTCCCGAGCATCCAGCATCACCTGGTGATTGTCCTGTTGCCGATGCAGCAGATAGAAGCCCCCTCCCCCGATTCCTGATGAATAGGGTTCCACCACGGCAAGCACGGCCGTTACCGTGACGGCCGCATCAAACGCATTGCCGCCCTGCTCAAGCACTTCGATTCCGGCGCTGGTTGCCAGCGGGTGGGCGCTCGCAATAGCGTTGGCGGGTGGTGTTGATGCAGGCGGGGATGCCTGTAGCGGGGATACCGACAGGAAAAAGAGGTGAAGCAACACATAGGATGTGCCGAGGAACGAGGCGCATCTGTCATAGGCGATGTTTGATGCGCTTCGTACCTCAACACATCCTATGAAACTACGATTTCTCACTCACTCCTCGCTACTCGTTGCTCAGTCCTATCTCTTCTAACAGCTTGGATCATCGCAGATTGACGGCAATTTGTTGCGGCTGGTCATTTGCAGCGCTGCATTTTTGCGCAGGTAGCCTCCGACCGATTGGTTAATCATGACACTGAACGGATGCCATGTGCCACCACGGTTGACAAAGCCGGCGTAGCAACTGACGCCTTTGATCGTGCCTGTCTTGGCCATCACCTTGCCTTTTTTGAAGGTTCTGAGCAGAAAACGGTAGGGTGTAAAAGCCTTGACGACCTGCATCATCTGGCGCGCAGACAGCTTGGTTCCCCGGGATAACCCGGAGCCTTCCAGAATGCTGTAGTTGTTCCAGTGAAAACGGTTTTTACTCCATTTCATCATCGAACGACTCGCCATGGCCATGGTGATCGGCTTGCCGTTGGCTTCACTCCCTGCGAGTTGCAGAAATAGCTGGTTGGCGATGAAGTTGCTGGAGTTATAGAGCATCGATTTCAGCACTTTTTCAAGATCACGGCTATTCTCATGAATATAGTAGGGCTTCCAGTGACGATTGGTTTTGCCTGTTGTTATCTCTCCATTGACCTTGATGCCCTGCTGTTTCAGCTTTGCCGCGAATAACTCGCCATAGTAGCGCTGGGAACGTTTTTCCGTGCCCAGGTTGACCCTCCAATTTCCCGACTTGCGCATTTTCTCATTTGTCAGCGCAATGGTAACAGGCGTTAGCGGCGTGCGCTTGTCACTGATCACGACCTTTCCCTTTTTGGTTTTCTTAATTGCAGCCGTATTGAAATTCACGGCAAGCGCCGTGACCGGCGCGTCATAAGGGTTGTCTGTCTTGGAGCGCCCATCGATGACGAGATTCGGCGCATAGTAGCTGCCGTCGAGCACAATACCGCTGATTTGCTTCAGTCCTTTCTTCTTCAATGCCGAAACGACCAGTTCTATCTCTTCCGACACCATAAAGGGGTCGCCATACCCTTTGATCCACAGCCGCTTGTGCTTATCCATATAAAAATCAGTATGGAAACGATGTTTTAAACCCCATCGCTCTATGGCGGCAAGGGCGGTCAACAATTTCATCGTTGATGCCGGAACTCTGGGCACGTCTGCGCGTTTGGAGATACGGATTTTGCCATTTTCCTCCATGATCATGCTGGCTTTTGGCAAACTGGCCAGGGTATGCAGTGCATCAACCTGCTTTTTGTGTTTCTTTTTTGCCATGGCTGGCGTGGCAACCAGCGCGACAGTCAAAAACAGGGATATCACAGCATATTTGAGTCTCATACTACTTCACTCCTTTAAAACAAGTTGGCAGTCATCAGTTGGCAGTTCGCAGCAAGAGAAAGTTGGCAGTCTCTGTTTATTAACTGCATACTGAAGACTGCCAACTGCAAACTTTTTACATATAATCCAGAAACAGCCCGGCAAACAGCGCCATTCCCACATAATTATTATTCAGAAAGCCTTTGAAACAGGCATCCGGATCACGTTCGCGAATCAGCCATTGCTGATAGAGAAACAGCAGTGCCGCCACGCCAATTCCAAGCCAGTACCAGCCTCCCCTGCCAGCCAGGAGACCAGCCCACAACAGCAAGCCCAGCATCAGCAGCTGCAACAGACCGATGATCAGCCGGTCATAGCCGCCGAACAGAATTGCCGTCGATTTGATGCCGATTTTCAGGTCGTCAATACGATCAACCATCGCATACATGGTGTCATAAATCAACGCCCAGATAACAGTGGCGGCAAACAGCACCCAGGCAACGGCCGGCACCTGGTTTTGCAACGCCGTGAATGCCATCGGGATCGCCCACCCAAACGCCATGCCAAGCACCAGCTGAGGCATGTGCGTGTAGCGCTTCATGAAGGGGTAGAGAGCAGCCAGGGTAACCGCCACGAAGGACATCAAAATGGTCTTGTTATTCAGCAGCAGCACCAGCAGAAACGCCAGCAGCGCCAATATTGCAGCAACCATCAGTGCTTCACGCGGAGAGACACGTCCGCTGGCAATCGGCCGGCCACTGGTGCGCTGCACATGCCCGTCCAGATCCCTGTCGGCATAGTCATTGATGGCGCATCCCGCCGAGCGCATGAGTGTCGTTCCTGCGATAAAAATCAGCACGATCCACCAGGATGGCTCACCCTCACCGGCGATCCACAGCGCCCATAATCCCGGCCACAGCAGCAGCAGGATGCCAATCGGACGATTCAGGCGAATCAACTCGCTGTAGAGTGACAGGCGTGATTGCATGGTTTCACTCATCGCTGTTGGTGTTCACTGATTGCGGGCAGAAATATTTCATTGACCAACAATGGCTTGCCGGCATAACAGAAGAGCGTACGCCGTCCCCAAAGTTCGCTCTCCATCTCTCTCATCGAACTCATCGCCCACTGGTAGAGACGATGGCCAGCCAGTAATCTGGCATACTCGATAGCGCTGCGCCTGGTTGTAGGATCACTGAATAACAGTGCTCCGAGCGGCTTGCTGCCGAGTCCCTGCAGGTGACTCGCCCTGCCAGTGAGACTGCTTTTCGGGATGAGCGTTCTGGCATAGACATGTGGGATTCCGTTGCACAGCAGTTCGACCTCCCGCACCATCGCATACTCACCGGCCCGCAAGCCAAGCAGCCTCGATTCCGAGAGCAGCGGCGCCTTCCATCTCTGGTCTCTGACCCTGACCTCAAATTTACCGCTGCAGTGTTCGATCAGCCGTTGTGTCAATGAGCTGTTATCAGACAACCAGCTGTAAAGAGAGCGATCGGCACAGGCATAACGCAGTTGTGACTGAGGCATCCATCTCGCATCAAAAACCGACATTACTCAGATTATTACAGGGTTTCTATTCATATAAATATTATCGCATAGCCGTGACCTCCCCACCTCATGCTAAAATGCAAATAATTCTTCAACCTCTCAGGAATCCCCGCATGTTTGGATTGATCCGCATACTACTCTTACTGGTGATTATTGCCGCCGTTGCACTTCTGATCCGCCCTGATCTCATTGAGATGACCGGGTTGGCAGGCTCAAAGCCGCCCCAGAGCAAGGTGAAAACTGCAACCGCTCCTGTGGCTGAGCAGCAGGTTTCAGTGAGTGCAACGACTGCCGAAACGGACTCTCCGAAACCAGTAGAACAAACAGCGGAGCAAACAGCTGAGAAGGCAACAGAGAAGGCAACAGAGAAAGCTCCAACTTCAGAAAATATAGTGCCTGAAGAGACCGATGCATCACAGGAGAGCGATACAACCGCAAAGAGTGACCCCACGCAAGAGAGTGCACCTGTGCATGACCAGGAGATGCTAAAACAGAGTAATACAGAGTGGGGTTTCGACGGCTCTCAGGAAGCTGTCCCAGCTCCACAAAGTACACCGTCTGAAGAGATATCCTCGCCTCAGGAGGTTGACGCGGATACTGCTGCTGAAATCGATACTCCGCAACAGAGCGCGGCGCCTACCCATGATCCCGAAACATTGAAACAGAGTGACGCAGAGTGGGGCTTCGACAGCTCACAGGAAACCACCCCGGATACAGAGAGCGCAGTGCCTGAAGCATCAGAGACACCTCAGGAGAGTGATACAGGGGCAACCGGGTCCACTCCGGATGAAGCGGCGTTACGGCAGAGAGTTGAGGAGTTGCAGGCGTTGGCGGCCGATATTATCGACAATCCAGAATGAAAAAAGGACTGAGTAACGAGTACTGAGGAGTGAGGAAACCCATCTCAGTCCTCACGACTCAGTCCTCAGTCCTATCTTTCAGGCAATTACGCGCGTCACCTTGATCACGGCCGGCAGCTTGCGCAGACTGCGTATGATCCGCGCAAGATGCCTGCGGTCTTTGACACTCAGCATAAACTCCTGCACAGAGTAGTGTCCATCGCTGTCATCTGCATGCACACTCTCGATATTGGCGCCATTTTCGGCCACGACGGTTGCAGTCTCTGCCAGCACGCCCGGTTTGTTGTTGACTTCCATGCGCAGTTTCACCAGAAAATCCCCTCTGACATTCTCCTCCCACTGCACATCGATCCAGTTGTCACTGTAGCTGCGGTCGTTGGAGAGATTCAGACAGGATGAGTGATGGATCACGACGCCTTTTCCCGGATTGAAAGTACCTACAATCGGATCACCGGGAATCGGGCGGCAGCAATTTGCATACTTGACCACCATACCCTCAGTACCAGCGATCGCAACCCGCCGCAGAGACGACTGATCCTGTTGCTTTGACCTCTCTGCCAGCGCCACATCGTCTCCCAGCAACTGCCGGGCCACAAAACGCACCGGACGGTTTCCCAGACCAATATCGCTCTGCAATGCATCCAGGTTCTCATAACCAAGGGCGGTAAACATCTGCTCAACCTGCTGTTGGCCCAGCTCCTGCAGCGTGGTGTTGTAGTGCTGCAGTTCACTGGTCAACAGCTGTGCTCCAAGGTTGACCGCCTCCCTGTTCTGCAACTGCTTGAGAAAACTCCTGATATTGGAGCGTGCCCTGGAGGTCGCAACGAACTCCAGCCATTTGGGATTTGGATGGACATTCGGTGAGACATGAATCTCGATGGTCATGCCATTGCGCAGTAGTGTTCGCAATGCAACCATGCGCTTGTCAACCCGTGCAGCTACACAATGGTTGCCGACATCCGTATGCACCGCATAGGCAAAATCAAGAACGGTGGCGCCGCGCGGCAGCACCATGATTTTCCCCTTGGGTGTAAAGACATAGACTTCGTCCGGAAACAGATCGATTTTGACATGCTCGAGAAACTCAATCGAGGAGGCGGTATCCTCCTGCAAGTCCGTCAAACTTTTCAGCCATTCACTGCTCGGGCCATCGATGCGCCCGCCCTCTTCACCATGCTTGTATCCCCAATGCGTAGCGATCCCCTCCTCCGCAAACCGATGCATCGCTTCGGTGCGGATCTGAACCTCGACAGGCGCTCCGTGCGGTCCAAAAATAATGGTATGCAACGACTGGTAGCCGTTTGACTTGGGGATGGCGATATAGTCCTTGAAATTACCCGGCTTGGGCTTGTAGAGATGATGCACAACTCCCAGCACCCGGTAGCAGTCATCGACTGACTGCACGATAATGCGGAATGCCAGCACATCGGCAATGTCGGCAAACCTCACCTTGCGATCAGCAATCTTGCGATAGATGCTGTAGAGGTTTTTCTCTCTGCCGAAGACCTCGGCTGGAATGTCTGTCTGCACCAGCTGACGGCGCAGTGCAGTCAAAATTCCGGAGATCACCTTCTGCTGCTTACCGTGATTTTTGCGCACCTCACGCTGCAAAATTCTGTAGCGCCAGGGCCAATGAGCAACAAACGCCAGATCCTGAAGCTCCTCGCAAATACGATGAATCCCCAGCCGTTTTGCAATGGGAGCATAGATCTCAAGCGTCTCCCTCGAAATGCGCCTGGCCTTGTCCGGCCGCATCACACCCAGCGTGCGCATATTGTGCAGACGATCAGCCAGTTTGATAAGAACCACGCGCACATCCTTTGTCATCGCCAGGATCATTTTTCGAAAACTGGCGGCAACCGCCTCTTCCCTGGAGCTGAAATCAAGATGAGTCAGCTTGGTCACACCATCGACCAGCTCGGCAACCTCATCATCAAAGATCTTCTGGATTTCGGCTTTTGCTGTCGGTGTATCCTCGATGACGTCATGCATCATCGCCGCCATCAGACACTTATAGTCGAGCCGCATACCCGCCAGAATATAAGCCACGGCAACCGGATGATAGATATAGGGCTCGCCCGACATGCGTTTTTGATTGATGTGTGCGTCAGCACTAAAGAGATAGGCGCGATAGACCTCACGAATCTGTTCGGTCGTCAGGTAGGACTCCAGATAGGCCAGCAGATCGCTCACCAGAAAGCGCGGCTCGCCGCTCTCTTTTTCAGCTAACTCCATATCCAGTTGCCTGCCGGGTTGGGATGAATTCTGCTGCGCCACGTTTGTATGATTTTAATGTGAAGGGAAAACATAGCATAGCACTTGAAAAGCGTATCAGTAGTAAGAAAAGCAGTGAGAGTTCGTAGGGGGGATAAGGCGTCTTATTGCCGCATCCACCAAGTCATTGCGAGGAGGCCCGGCCGACGCGGCAATCTGCTTGAGATTATAAATTACATCCTTGTAATTTACCCTTCGGGTCACACAAGGTGCGTTCAATTTTGCTCCAGGCAAAATTAGTGCCACGCTCCGCTCGCAATGACAGCACAACTTAACAGCACTCAGGCTGATTGTATTTCCCACCGAACAAACCGCGAATTGCAGCGATTCCCTGTGCTCCGCAGCGCCATGCCTGCTGTGTGTCGTCCGCCTGCATGCCGCCGAGGGCATAGACAGGCAGTGTCGCTGGTGTGACCATTTCTGAAAAACGATCCCATCCCAACGGCTGCGCCTGCGGATGGGTTGTTGTTGGCTGGACTGGTGAGAGGGTCGCAAAATCGACGCCCATGGATACAGCATGAGCAAGCTCCTGCTGTGTGTGGCATGAGGCCGCCAGCAGTTGTTGCTGCGGAAAACTCCTGCTGCGCATGGCTCTCAACTGGCTGCTGTCGAGATGCAGACCACAGCCGAATCTTCTTGCCAGCGACTCATCTTTCAGCATCAATACCGCTCCAGATGAGTGACATAGAGCATTCACCCTTTCAGCAAGCGACGCTAACTGTTGTTTATCATAACCGGGAAGACGCAGCTGCAGCAGACGAATCCCCTGCTGCAGGCTTGCTTCAAGTTGCTGCAGAAAAACTGATTCATCCTCGACCAGCGGTGGAGTGATCAGATAACGTGATGGCAGACGGATGGCTGTGACGATTGGCCTGTCAGCCGGTGGAAGTGGATAATCATCGATCTCTTCTGCCGTTACCCAGGCAATCTGCTGTCCCTCCATTCCTGCTGCTGTTCCCTGCCATGCGTTGACAAGATGCACATCCAGAACGACCTCTTTTTCTGGGTAGCTGTGACTGATCCGGATAAGCGGCCGGTGGGTGAGTATGCGGATACCCAGCTCCTCCCTGATCTCGCGCTGCAGAGCGTCTGATAATGATTCACCTGCTTCCAGCTTGCCTCCCGGAAACTCCCACAACCCCGCTAGATGGGTGCCTTTGCGGCGGCGTGACAGCAGGATTTTCCCCTCCGCATTGCGCAGCACGGCAACAGCGACATGGAGTGGAGATAGGACTGAGGACTGAGTAGTGAGGAGTGAGGGAGAAGACACAGGAGTGAGGACTTCAGGTGCGGTACTCTGCATTGATCTTGACGTAGTCGTAGGAGAGGTCGCAGGTGAGAATGGTGGTGCTATGCGCCCCACGGCCAAGATCGACGCGGATGGTCAGCTCAGATTGATTCATGACCTGTTGTCCCGCCTCTTCACGATAGCCAGGGTCGCGTCCGCCACAGGTGACGATGCTGAGATCATCCAACCAGATGCGCACCTTGTCGATCTCGAAGTTGTCGATTCCGGCACGACCCACTGCGGCAAGAATACGTCCCCAGTTGGGATCGCTGGCGAACAGTGCAGTCTTTACCAGTGGAGAGTGAGCAATAGTGTAGGCGACATCTTTCGCCTCCTGCAGGGTTGCTGCCGATTCAACCTGTATCTCGACCAGCTTGGTTGCGCCCTCGCCATCCCTGACAATCGCGCGGGCAAGCTCCATGCATACCTCCCTGACCACAGAGAGAAACGCAGCACTGTTGTCACGATTGATGACGACGTCGCCAGCCCCCGAGGCAATCAGCACACAGGCGTCATTGGTCGAGGTATCGCCATCGACAGTGATGGAGTTGAAACTTGGTTCGACAGCCTGCTGCAGGGTTGCCTGCAACAGCGCTTCCGGCACGCTTGCATCGGTTGCGACAAACGCCAGCATAGTCGCCATATCCGGGCGAATCATGCCCGAACCCTTGCAGATCCCGGTGACAGTCACCTTGCCGCCATCGATATCAACCTCTCTGCTTGCCAGTTTAGGAACAGTATCAGTGGTCATGATGGCCTGCGCCGCCCGCCGCCAGCCCTCTTCGCCGAGTCCATCGAGCAGTGCAGGCATTGCAGCCGCAAAACGCTCTGCAGGAAGATCCTCTCCAATGACGCCCGTCGAGAATGGCAGCACCCGGTTGATGTCACAGCCGGCAGCAGTCGCCAGGGACTGACAGGTTTCACGCGCCGCCTGCAGTCCGGCATCACCGGTGCCGGCATTGGCATTGCCGGAGTTGATCAGCAGGTAGCGCGGCATCACCGCAGCAAGATGCTGTTTCGCCAGCACAACGGGTGCGGCACAAAAGGCGTTGGTGGTGAATACCGCAGCGCAGTTGGAATCAGCAGCCATTTCGATGACAACAAGATCATCCCGGTCTGGGTAGCGAATCCCTGCAGCCGCAGAGGCGAGACGAATTCCCTTGACGGGATGGGTGGGGGATTCTGACATACAATAATTTCAGCTATTTACCAGTGTTACCGACAGTTTTGGCCGTTGGCAAAATAAAGTTGGCAGTCATCAGTAGGCAGTTTGCAGTAAAAACATGGTACAGGAGTTACCTACTGCAAACTGATGACTGCCAACTCTCTTTTACTTCAACTTCCCATGGCACTGTTTGTATTTTTTTCCGGATCCGCAGGGACAGGGCTCATTGCGCCCGATCTTGCGATCTGTACGCACATATGGCTGCGCCTTCTCCTCTTCTGCGGACCCCGGTTGCGCAGAGGCATCATCACTATCACTGCCGAAGCCGGTAAACTCTTCGTGCTTGAACTGGATATCCGGCATCTCGTGTTCAGGGAGTTCCAGCGGATCCTGGGGTTTGATCTGAACCCGTGAAAGGATTTGAACCACATCATGCTTGATGTTATCCAGCATCTCGGAAAACATCGCGAAAGCTTCGCGCTTGTACTCCTGCTTGGGGTTCTTCTGCCCGTAGCTGCGCAGATGAATTCCCTGGCGAAGATAGTCCATCGCGGCCAGGTGCTCTTTCCAGTGGCGGTCGAGTGACTCCAGCATCACGCCCTTTTCGAATTGACGCATCTGTTCTGCGCCTACGAGCTCTTCCTTGTCAGCATAACTCGCCTCCATCTCTTCGAGGATACGCTGCCGCAGTCCATCCTCATGCAGATCATGATCCTCATCGAGCCACTTCTGCAGCGACATCGGCAGCTCATACTCATGCTGCAGCGCCTCTTCCAGGCCAGCAACATCCCACTGCTCATCGAGGCTTTGCGGCGGGATAGAGGTATCGACAAGGTTGTTGAGAACCTCTTCACGCATTGCCCCGACAGTGTCAAAGATGTCATCAACCTCCATCAGCTCACTGCGCTGCTGGTAGATGACCTTGCGTTGGTCATTGGCCACATCATCGTACTCCAGCAACTGCTTGCGAATATCGAAGTTGCGCCCCTCCACCTTGCGCTGGGCGTTCTCGATCGCCTTGTTGACCCACGGGTGCTCGATGGCTTCGCCCTCCTCCATGCCCAGCTTCTGCATCAGTGAACCAACGCGGTCCGAGGCAAAGATACGCATCAGATCATCTTGCAGTGAAAGATAAAAACGACTCGAACCCGCATCGCCCTGACGTCCCGAGCGCCCGCGCAGCTGGTTGTCGACACGGCGCGACTCATGACGTTCAGTGCCAATAACGTGCAATCCGCCGGCATCGAGAACCTTTTGATGGCGCCCATTCCACTGCTGCACAACATCCTCTTTGCGCTTCTCATCAGACGCATCTCCCATCGTCAGAATGTCAGCGTCGAGACTGCCGCCAAGCACGATATCAGTGCCGCGGCCAGCCATGTTGGTTGCAATGGTCACGGCGCCGGGTTGTCCCGCCTGTTCGATGATATGCGCTTCGCGTTCATGCTGCTTGGCGTTGAGCACCTCGTGCGGAATGTCGTTTTTGGTCAGCAGTTCGTCCATCAGCTCAGAGACATCGATCGAGGCCGTACCGACCAGCACAGGCTGCCCGCGCTGCACGCAGTCGCGAATATCCTCCATAATGGCCTGGTACTTCTCTTTGGGCGTGAGGTAGATCAAATCGGTGTGATCAGCGCGAACCATATCTTTATGCGTCGGGATGACCACCACTTCCAGACCATAGATCGACTGCAGTTCGAATGCTTCGGTATCTGCAGTACCTGTCATGCCGGAGAGCTTCTCATAGAGACGAAAGTAGTTCTGGAAGGTCACCGATGCCAGGGTCTGATTCTCGTGCTGAATCGCAACTCCCTCCTTGGCCTCGACAGCCTGGTGCAGTCCTTCAGACCAGCGGCGTCCAGCCAGGGTGCGGCCGGTGAATTCATCAACGATGACAATTTCACCATTGCGAACGATATAATCGACATCCTTTTTGAAAATCGCATGCGCTCTCAGCGCGGCGTTGATATGGTGCATCAGGGCAATGTTGGCCGAGTCGTAGAGACTGGCATTCTCCGCCAGCAACCCGGCCTCCGTGAGCATCCGTTCCACATGCTCGTGCCCGTCATCACTGAGAAACGTGGCTTTGGATTTTTCATCAACAGCATAGTCACCGGGGCCGAAGTCAGGCTTCCCCTCTTCGTTGGTAATCGGATCCTGACGCGTCAACTGAGGTATCAACTTGTCGATTTCAGTATAGAGCGACTGATCGCCTTCGGTGGGACCGGAGATAATCAGCGGTGTTCGCGCCTCGTCGATGAGGATGGAATCCACCTCGTCGACGATGCCAAAGAAGAGCCCGCGTTGAACGCGCTGCTCCGCATGAAACGCCATGTTGTCACGCAGATAGTCGAAACCATATTCGTTGTTGGTTCCATAAGTGATATCGGCGGCATAGGCCTGCTGGCGCGTCGCCTTTTTCAAATGCAGAAAACCGCTCTCCACCCCGTCGCTCTCTGCATCGAACAGAAATGAGGAGTCATCCGGTCCGCCGCCGGAGGATTGAACAATACCGACAGAAAGCCCCAAAAAATCGTACAGACGACTCATCCATTCGCCGTCACGGCGCGCCAGATAGTCATTGACGGTGATGATATGCACGCCTTTTCCCGGCAGCGCATTGAGATAGGCGGCCAGGGTTGCAACCAGGGTTTTTCCTTCACCGGTTCGCATCTCGGCGATCTTGCCCTGATGCAGCACCATGCCGCCGATCAACTGTACATCAAAATGCCGCATATTCAGCACCCGGCGGCTGCCTTCGCGCACGGCTGCAAAAGCTTCCGGCAGCAGCTCATCGAGAGACTCTCCCTGCTCCAGGCGCTGACGAAACTCGGCTGCTTTTGCCTTGATTTCATCATCGGAGAGGGCTTCAAATTCGGGCTCGAGCTTGTTGATGCTCTCGATTTCCTTGCGCATGCGCTTGACCAGCCGCTCGTTGCGGCTGCCGAAGATTTTGGATAGTAACTTGGCCATGGTATTACCACTAATAATTCAGCCGCATATTCTAACCTATAATGGATATGCGGGTTGAAT
>JADWMH010000172.1 GCA_015767355.1 Gammaproteobacteria bacterium | reverse complement strand
TGTTGTGCTGGCTACCGTCTCCCCCGGGGGAGTACCGGATGCAAGCTATACGCCATACATTCTGGATGACAATGGAGACATTTTGATCTTTATCAGCGAACTGGCTCAACATACGAAAAATCTGATCAATTCGCCAATAGCTTCTCTACTCTGGATTGAAGATGAGAAACAGAGCCGCAACCTGTTTGCACGGCAACGGCTGACCCTGCAGTGTGATGTCAGAGAGCTGATGAACGACACAGCACAATGGGAAGTTGCCCTGACACAAATGCAGCATATTCATGGTAAAACCATCGAAGTGCTGCGTTCACTGCCAGACTTCCATCTCTTCACTCTCGAAGCCCACCACGGCAATTATGTCAGGGGCTTCGCCAAAGCATTCTCTGCCAGTGGAGATGAGTTGCGCTCCTGGTTGAAATAAATCCTCTTACACCACATAACTGTTGAAGAAACTGAGAATAGAAACTGATAAAATGAGTTCCACTCTTCACCATCGGACACCCAAGTGACAGGCAAAACAACTTCTCTCAGCTACCGGGACGCCGGCGTCGATATCGATGCGGGCAATCAACTGGTCAACAAAATCGGTCCGATCGTCAAACAGACTTTTCGTCCCGGTGTGCTCACGGGAATTGGCGGATTCGGCGGTCTGTTCGAACTTCCCGTTGAAAAATACAACCAGCCGGTTCTGGTCTCCGGCACCGACGGTGTCGGCACCAAGCTGAAAGTCGCCATGATGATGCAGCGCCACGATACCATCGGCATCGATCTGGTCGCCATGTGTGTCAATGACATCATCGTTGCTGGCGCCGAGCCGCTCTTTTTTCTCGACTACTACGCCACAGGTCAACTCGATGTCGAGGCCGCCACGCAGGTCGTCAGCGGAATTGCCGAGGGATGCCTGCAATCCGGTGCAGCATTGATTGGCGGTGAGACCGCCGAAATGCCCGGCATGTACGAGGGTGAGGATTATGACCTTGCCGGCTTCGCTGTCGGCATTGTCGAGAAGTCAAAAATATTGAATGCGGAGCATGTCAAAGAGGGGGATCTCCTGCTGGGGCTCGCCTCCTCCGGCCCTCACTCCAATGGCTACTCCCTCATCCGGCGCATTCTTGAAGCGGCTGACGCCGATCTTGATCAAGTGATGGACGATATGACACTGGGCGAAGCGCTGCTCGCTCCAACGCGGATCTATGTCAAACCGCTGCTCGAACTGATCGGGAAAGTTTCCGTGCATGCGCTTGCCCACATCACCGGCGGCGGCCTGCTGGAAAACCTGCCGCGAGTGCTCCCTGACGGCGTCAATGCCGAAATCGACCTCAACAGCTGGCAGCGCCCTGCTATTTTCGACTGGCTGCAGCGACATGGAAATATCGAAGAGAGTGAAATGCTGCGCACCTTCAACTGCGGCATCGGCATGGTGGTTGCTGTTGCAGCTGGTGATGCTGATGAGGCGACGGCCCTGCTCGAGGATGCCGGTGAAACCGTTTATCGTATCGGCAGGATCACCGCAGGTGATGGGGCGCCCCAGGTCAACTACAGCTAGCTTCTATGTCGATTGATGCGCTTCGTACCTCAACACATCCTATGTTTGGACTGAGAGCTTTCTGATGCGCAGCAAAATGAACGAACCACTCTCTGTGGTTGTACTGATCTCAGGCAACGGCAGCAATCTGCAGGCATTGATCAATGCTGCCGAAGAGGAGAAATATCCGGCCCGAATCAGCGCTGTGATCAGCAACCGCAATGATGCCTATGGACTGCAACGCGCACGAGCTGCCGGTATTGTCTGCAGGGTGCTGCCACACCATGCGTATGAAACAAGGGAAATCTATGACCAGGCGCTGATGGCTCTGATCGACTCTTTCGATCCCGGCCTGGTGGCGCTGGCGGGATTCATGCGTATCCTGAGCGCAAATTTTGTGGAGCACTACAGCGGGCGGCTGCTCAACATCCATCCCTCCCTGCTGCCGAAATACAAAGGATTGAACACGCATCAACGCGTACTCGATGATGGTGAAATCGAACATGGCGCCAGCGTCCATTTTGTCACCCTGGAACTGGACGGAGGGCCGCTGATACTGCAATCTCCGGTTCCTGTACTCGCCGATGATACTGCTGAATCCCTGGCCGCCCGTGTGCTCAATCAGGAGCATATTATCTACCCGCAAGCCGTGAAGTGGTTTGCCGAAGGACGCCTGAAACTCGTGGATGGAGTGGCAATGCTCGACAATAAAGTCATCAGCACACCCTATGACTGACAAGGATCCTTATAATGAAGCGATTGACTTTTACACTGGCTATTCTATTCTCTCCCGCAGTGGGCGCCGAAACCGACGCCTTCCTGTGTGACAGGCTGTTCGCCGCCTCCTCCTACAGCGAGGCTGTCGCACCCTGCACCAGCGCGGCTGAAAAGGGCGACCTGAATGCTCAGACCACTCTTGGTGAACTCTATGACCACAGCGAGGGGGTTGCTGCGGATGCCGCACAGAGCGCCAGGTGGTGGGGAGAGGCGGCGGCTATAGGCCACCTGCCGGCACAGAACCTGCTGGCGCTCAAATACTACTATGGCGGCACGGTATTCGGCCCCGAGGAGGGGTGGACGCAGGATTACAACAAGGCGATGGAGATCTGGCGTTCCAGCGCCGAGCGAGGAGAGCCGACATCCCAGTTCATGCTGGGGGAGATGTACAAACTGGGACAGGGTGCTCCACGGAACCCCGAAACGGCTTATGCCTGGTTCATGCTCTCTTCACAAGGCGGCTACAAACTGGCAACCGATGGCGCCATGGAGATGTCGCGCAGCATGACCCCGCAGCAAAAACAGCAGGCCAGGCGGTTACTGGATGATTACACCCTGCTCTTCAGCAAAAAGACAGCTTTACAATAGCCATGAACCACGGAATACACTGAAGAAGAGATCACGATAATTCCGTGTATTCAGTGTGTTCCGTGGATAAAAAAAGAGATCGGTTTATCTTTTTTCGTGTTTTTCGTGCCTTTCGTGGTAAAAATTTTGTGTGTACCTGTGTTCATCTGTGGTTAAAAAACAGAGAGAATCAACCTGAAAGTTTCTCCCGCAGCAGCGCATTGACCTGTTGCGGGTTGGCCTTGCCTTTGGATGCCTTCATCACCTGGCCGACGAAATATCCCAGCATCTTCGGCTGCTTCTCCGCATCCGCCTGGCGGTAGTTTTCCACCTGCGGAACGCTGTTTGCGATCACTTCATCAACGATCGCCTCGATGGCGCCGCTGTCCGTGATCTGCTTCAGCCCCTTTGCTTCGATAATTTCGTCCGCACTGCCGTCACCGCTCCACATCGCCTCGAAAACCTCCTTGGCGATTTTTCCGGAGATGGTGTTGTCCGCCATGCGTTTGATCAACCCGCCGAAGTGCTCTGCAGAAACAGGGGAGTTGGTGATATCCAGACCCGCCTTGTTCAGGGCTGCCGAAAACTCTCCCATGACCCAGTTAACAGCAAGCCTGGTGTCGCCGCCAATGGTTGCAGCAGTCTCGAAATAATCAGCCAGCTCACGACTGCTGGTTACTGTTGCTGCATCCTGGTTTGAGAGCCCTAAATCCGACTCGAAACGGGCGCGGCGCACATCCGGCATCTCAGGCAAAGCGGCTACTGCATCTTCGATAAAGGCGTCATCGAGTTCAATCGGCAGCAGGTCGGGGTCCGGGAAGTAGCGATAGTCATTCGCCTCCTCCTTGGAGCGCATTGAGCGGGTTTCATCCTTGTCCGAATCATACAGACGTGTCTCCTGCACCACCCTGCCGCCCTCTTCGATGAGCTCGATCTGGCGTTCCACCTCAAAGTTGATGGCGCGTTCGAGAAAGCGGAAGGAGTTGATGTTCTTCAACTCCGCGCGCGTACCCAGCTCCTGCTGTCCAAGAGGCCGCACCGAGACATTGGCATCACAGCGAAACGAGCCCTCCTGCATATTGCCGTCACTGACGCCCAGGTAACGTACGATCTGGTGAATCTTTTTTGCATAGATTACCGCTTCTACGGCGGAACGCATATCCGGCTCGGAGACGATCTCCAGCAGCGGCGTTCCTGCACGGTTGAGATCGATGCCTGTCATACCGTGAAAATCTTCGTGCAACGACTTGCCGGCATCCTCCTCCAGGTGGGCGCGGGTCACGCCGATCATTCTGCTCTCTCCATTTTCCAGCGTAATCTCCACCTCCCCCGGACCGACTATCGGAAATTCAAGCTGGCTGATCTGGTAACCTTTGGGAAGGTCGGGATAGAAGTAGTTTTTTCGATCGAACACAGAACGCCGCCCGATCTCGGCGCCGATCGCCGTACCGAAGATTACCGCCTTGCGCACCGCTTCAACATTCAACACCGGCAGCACTCCGGGCATCCCCAGATCAACGAGGCACGCCTGGCTGTTCGGCTCGGCGCCAAACGCAGTGGATGCACCCGAGAAAATTTTTGAGATGGTCGATAACTGGGTATGAATTTCGAGTCCAATGACTGTTTCCCACTGCATGATCACACTCCCTCCGGCAGTTGCTGATGCCACTGCGTCTGCTGCTGAAACTGGTGAGCCGCGTTCAACAGACGGGCCTCGTCAAAATAGTTGCCGATAATCTGCAACCCCACCGGCATCCCACCGACCGGGGCGCAGGGAATCGAGATACCCGGCAAACCAGCCATGTTGGTAGCGATGGTGTAGACATCGGAGAGATACATGGCAACCGGGTCATCCGACTTTTCACCCATGCCGAAAGCCGTGGTAGGTGAAGCCGGCCCCATGATCACATCGACATTTTCAAATGCCTGTTTGAAATCATCAGAGATCAGATGACGCATTTTTTGCGCCTTGAGGTAGTAGGCGTCG
>JADWMH010000002.1:15859-28587 GCA_015767355.1 Gammaproteobacteria bacterium | reverse complement strand
GCCAAACAGCTTTCGACAAACTGCTGCAAACTGGCCCATGTGCCAGAAACCCCAGTTGTTCGCCACATTGGTGATTCGTGTCGTCGATGAAGCAGAATGCCATAACTCACGATGTACACCGTACAATCTCCTCCCGACGATAAATGACTTGGGTGATAATCCAATTCCTTTCCTGAAAAGATTCCGAAGGGTTCGTTCCGGCATGTCTGATAAGGCGCAGAGGTCGGTGATCCGGATTTTCGAATCAGGCTCCGCTTAGACATACTCAATAACATGATCGAGTGCATGTTGAGCAGATGCAGAGTCTTTCCATTGCCCTGGTTTCTCTTTATAGAGAACTTGCAAAAGGGTGGAGAGGAGACCCTCTTGAAAATCATCAGTCATCGCATGATTCTTGTTTCCCAGCTGTGCAATGGCTGGCGCCTCTTTTAACAGGTAACGCAACACGTCAATCTGTTCAGGTGGGGCAAAAAAGATCGTGTCCGTGATACCTAATGATTCGATAAGTTCATGAGCATGATTTCGTTCAAGAAAACTCTCCAATAGTCCTCTGGAGATGCTGAATGTCGATACGCTGAATCCTGGCCTGCTGAAGACATCTATCTCTCCGTGAACGGGGAAGCAAAGCAGGACATCCGCACTTCCTGTGTCGGGGATGGCGAATGTATACATGCCGACGGGTGTTGCCCCACATTATTCCACGTGACAACCTAGCCTGCCACTTGAGCAGAGTAGAGTCCCGATCTGCGCCTGGAACATTTCCGACTTGAACTGCTCTGCGTTCAACTGGTGAAAATCTGCACTCCACGCTTCCGCGAGATCAGCAAATTCCTCGAAACTATCGAACTGTTGCTTGATCAGAACGGCGGTGTTAGCTGGTGATATGACGATGATCCTCAGAGCCTTGTCGTTTTCTGATGTGGCAGTGAATAATTCTTGTATATATTTCTCTCTTCTTTTCCTGGCAACCTCTTGAGTAATTTACAGGGAGATCGAGTCCCAATCGAGAGATGTCTCTGCAAATTTTTATTCCTCAAAAGATTTGGAGCAATCTGATGGTCAGAGTGAGATCCGCTGCATTGGAAAAATAACACTTACTGACAACCAAGTAGCAGTATTATCTCTCAACGGGCACAATGCATTTCCGATCATTAGCCCCGGGATTATTGACATAAGTGCTGACAGGGGAGTCATACTCGCGGGTAGAGATTCAGTTTAACAAAGGTATAAAGGAATACAATCTTATTCAAATATGTCCATTTACAGAGGAAAAACAGTATGACTCATCCAATTATTGAAGACCTTCGTTGGAGATATACCACGAAAAAATATGATGCATCAAAAAAAATCCCTCAACAGGATCTTGATGTGCTTATCGAAGCGATGCGATTGTCTGCATCTTCGATTAACTCGCAGCCCTGGAGGTTTGTCGTTATTGAGAGTGATGAAGCAAGAGAGCGCATGAGTCGAACTTTTGCTCATAATTATCAGTTTAACCAACCTCATGTTTTTGAAAGCTCGCAGATTATTCTGTTTGCTTACAACCCGCGTTACATACGCGATGATTATGCTGAAGTAGTGGATAAAGGCATTGAGGATAAACGAACCAAACCGGAAGATCGAGAGAGCGCCTTTGGTGGTTTTGTGTTTGCCGAGTTGAATACCGATGAGACTGGAAATACAAGCAGCTGGACAAAGGCGCAAACCTATCTTGCCCTTGGAAACACCCTGCATACCCTGGCTCGTCTCAAAATTGACTCCACGCCTATGGAAGGCATTGATACTGATTTAGTCAACGGGGAGTTCAAAAAGGAGCTTGATGGTTATCAGTGCGATGTCGCTTTGGCGATTGGTTATCATCATCCTGAAGAGGACTATAATGCCAGGCTTCCAAAGTCACGGCGTCGCTTAGACAGTGTTTTAGTGCGTATATAGGAGGTGTCCAACAATAGCTTCCTGATGCTGCTTGCATTGTTGTCCGAATGATTGATGCCTGTGGAATGTGGACAGAGAAGAAGCAATTGCTTGATTATGACCACTCCAGTATTATTTGCGCGTCACCCACAAGCAATTTCCCGGAAGAACAAGCATGCCAGGACTCTCTTCAGCCAGCGTTTCCCTGGTCCCCCACGCTAAGAATAAAACGTTGGCGGTTCGCAGCATCAAGGCTGAAATCAACACGACTTCGGATGGCTCTCTGCGCCTGCGATACCTGCTGGAAGGAGAGCTCGACCAGCTGGTAATACCGGCGACGGCGCCCCCGGTACATACCGACGATCTATGGCGTCATACCTGCTTTGAAACATTTGTTGCCGCGGGCAGTTCTCCCGAATATTGTGAATTCAATTTCTCGCCCTCCACGCAATGGGCCGCGTACAGCTTCGCACGATATCGGGAGGAGATGGAACCGCTGGAATGCTGCGCATCCATACCGGTAGAGGTGCGCCAGACCAATGAGCGGATGGAACTAGAAGCCCGGATCAGCAGTATGGCGTTGAGGACGCTGCCCGGTGACGGTGCGATACACATAGCCCTGGCAGCAGTCGTCGAGGAGAAGCATGACAGGCTCTCCTACTGGGCGCTCGCGCATCCGTCAAGTTCTCCCGATTTTCATCATCCCGGCAGTTTCATGCTGCATCTGCAGCGGCCGGTTGTTGCGGGCGCAGCGCTCACCGATACAAAGGTTCCGTCATGAAGTTTGGCATCGACCACTTTATCGAAGATGACTCGTTGCGAGCACCACTGGTCGGCCGGCGTGTGGCGCTGCTGGCCCATCCTGCTTCAGTTACCGCGAACCTCGAACACTCGCTGGATGCGCTGGCCGCGATAGAGAGCATCAATCTCACGGCAGCCTTCGGCCCTCAGCACGGACTGCGCGGCGACAAGCAGGACAACATGGTGGAGTCACAGGACTTCATCGATCCGGTGCACGGAATACCTGTCTACAGTTTGTATGGCGAGGTGCGTCGGCCAACGCAGCAGATGATGGAGAGCTTCGACGTTCTGCTGGTGGATCTGCAGGATCTTGGCTGCCGCATCTACACCTTCATTACGACCCTGCGGTATATGCTGGAGGCTGCAGCGACGCATGGCAAGACGGTGTGGGTGCTCGACCGACCGAATCCGGCGGGCCGCCCGATCGAGGGTTTGATTCTGCGGGAGGGGTGGGAGAGCTTCGTCGGCGCGGGTGAAATGCCGATGCGCCACGGGCTTACGCTGGGCGAAATAGGCAACTGGTTTATAAAGCGATACTCACTGAACCTGGACTACCGGGTTATCGAAATGCAGGGTTGGCAAGCCGAAAAGGCGCCGGGATTCGGCTGGCCACTGGGCGAGCGTGAGTGGATCAATCCTAGCCCCAATGCACCCAACCTGTGGATGGCGCGTTGCTACCCCGGCACGGTCATGCTGGAGGGAACAACGCTGTCAGAGGGGAGGGGGACGACCCGGCCGCTGGAGTTGTTTGGCGCACCGGACATCGACGCCCCTGCAATCATCGCCGAAATGGACCGCCTTGCGCCGCAGTGGTTGCGCGGCTGCAGGCTGCGTGAATGCTGGTTCGAGCCCGTCACGCACAAGCATCAGGGGGAATTGTGCGCGGGCGTGCAAATCCACGTTGAAGGCCCGCACTACAACCATCATGCCTTCCGGCCGTGGCGGCTGCAGGCGCTGGCTTTCAAGGCCCTGCGGCGAATTTACCCGGACTACCCGCTGTGGCGCGATTTCGCTTACGAATATGAGCATGAACGGCTGTCAATCGATTTGATCAACGGCAGTGAATTGCTGCGGGAGTGGGTGGATGAGCCGAGCAGTACAGTGCCTGACCTCGAGGCACTGCTGCTGGCAGACGAATCTGCCTGGGCCGAAGAGCGCAGAGATGTGTTGATTTACCGTTGATTGAAGATGCGACTGCTCTGGCCGTCATGTGATTGCACCAATAATGCCGCTGCTGACGTCAACATAGAAGCTGATTGCCAAAATCCCCTATGAGTATTAACCAACAACTCATCTTCATCAGCATTTTTCTCACTGTTCTGGCGCTGACCAACTACTACGTCTACCGGCGTTTTTTCTGCCAGCTTTCTCCACGCTTCCACAGCATCGGCGCGCTCCTGATGGTCACCATTATGGCGGGTGAGGTGGTTTTTGCCGTCGATATAGTGACTGGTTTTCTTCCCGAATCACTTGCCGTTTACCTGACGATCAGTCTCTTTATCGGCTCCACCTTTATGCTGCTTGTCGTCGCCCTGGTCTATGACCTGAGTGTGTCGATTTCGCGGCGGGTGCCGTTTGACCAGGAGCGGCGGCGTGTCATCAAGGTGATATTCGATACGGCCATGCTGCTTGCCGCAGCCTCCTACCTGTGGCGCGGTTTTTCACAGGGGACCCGACTGCCGGAGGTGAACGATGTCGTGGTTCGCATCAGGGAGTTCCCGTTCAATGGTTTCACCATTGTGCAGCTCACGGATGTCCATGTCGGGCGGACTATCAAGCGTGAATTCATGCAGGAGATCGTCGCCCGGACCAACGCGATGCAGCCCGACATGGTTGTTATTACCGGTGATCTCTTCGACCTTCCTCCGCAAAAAATCAGGCGCGATCTAGAGCCTTTAAAGGCGCTCGATGCGCCAACCTATTTCGTCACTGGAAATCATGAATATTTTCATGGTGTAGAACCGATACTTGAAGAGGTCCGGGCGCTGGGCATCAAGCCGCTGACCAACCAGAGTATTCTCTTCGGCAATGACGAGGGAAAATTCAACCTGGTGGGGATCAATGACCTCACAGGTGCGCGATTTGGTGTAAGGCCGCCTGATGTTGATGCAGCATACACTGGTGTGGATCAATCTATGCCGGTCATTGTTCTCTCTCACCAGCCAAAATCACTTTCACTGGTCGAAGAGAAACGCTGTGACCTGATGCTCAGCGGCCATACCCACGGCGGGCAGATTTTCCCTTTTGGGCTGCTGGTTAAGCTTGACCAACCCTATCTGTGGGGACTCCATGAACACAGGCCGGGACAGCAGATATTCGTCAGCCGTGGAGCGGGCTACTGGGGACCGCCGTTGCGAGTGCTCGCGCCCAGTGAGATCAGCAGGATCGTGATAACCACGTCTTAAAAACCTTCCAACTGCCAACTTTAGTATATGGCAGATTCACTTTAGGAAATTTCATGCGTCATTCAAAAATCATCTCTCTCCCCGCGATTGTTGCTGGATTCACTCTTCTGCTCTTTGTCTGCTGCCTGCCATTGCAGTTAATGGCGGCAGGCAGCGATAAGGGCTCACACTCTGCGCGCCCCAAGATAGGTTTGGCGCTCAGCGGCGGCGGTGCCCGCGGTGCGGCCCACGTTGGCGTGCTCAGGGTGCTGGAAGAGCTGCATGTTCCTGTTGATTACATCGCTGGGACCAGTATGGGCGCCATTGTCGGCGGTCTTTATGCCTCCGGAATGAGCCCGGACGAAATTGAGAAAGCCCTCGTGGAGATGGACTGGGACACAGTGATGCGTGATGCTCAAATGCGGCCTGATCGCAGTTTTCGTCGCAAGCTCGATGACCGCTTGTATCTCTCCAAGCTGAAGGCCGGAGTCAAGGACGGCAAGCTTGGGATACCCACCGCGTTGGTCCAGGGGCAGAAATTCAACCTGGTTCTTAACCGCCTGACAGTCGATGTTGCGCAGGTGAACGACTTTGACCGTCTGCCCATCCCGTTTCGCGCCGTGGCGACAGAGATCGCTACTGGTAATGAGGTGGTTCTCGGCAGTGGGAATCTCGCCACTGCGATTCGGGCCAGCTTCTCCGTGCCTGGTGTTTTTGCCGGTGTTAATTATGATGGCAAGCTGTTGGTTGACGGCGGCATCTCCAACAACCTGCCAGTCAGCGTAGTCAGGGAGATGGGGGCTGATATCGTTATTGCGATCGATATCAGCACACCGCTTTTGACCCGGGAGCAGCTCACCTCTGCGCTTAAGATGGCGGAGCAGCTGAGTGGCTTGCTGACGCGCAGAAACACTGAACGTCAGATTGCGAGCCTCACCAACAGGGATGTGCTGATTGTGCCGCCTCTTGGAAAGTTGGTGACATCTGCAAGTTTTGGCAAGGTTTCACTGGCTATTGAGATCGGGGAGAAGTCTGCCAGAGAGCAGCAGGATCAACTGCGCAGGCTTTCTCTCCCCGGGGTGAAATACAGCCGCAGTATGGCGAAAGAGCATGCTGCGGCATCAACACGGACAGCATCAGACGGCAGATGGTCGAAACCAGGGGGCCTCGAGAACAGCACAGAAGCAGGAGTAGAAGCAGGGTCCGGGAGTGACTGGGTGATTGATTTTATTCGCTTCGACAACGACAGCAAGTTGAGCAACGAGCTGCTTGTAAATCTGCTTGGCATCAGGGAGGGTGAATCTCTGGACCTGGACAGGCTCGAAGAGGGTATTGGGCGTATCTACGGGCAGGGTATTTTTGAGAGTGTTACTTACGAGCTGGTGCGTGACAAGGGAGAGGATGGCGTTATCATCAAGGCGCGCAAGAAATCCTGGGGTACGGATTTCCTGCAGTTTGGTCTTGCGGTCTCCGTGGATACATCTGCAGGTGACTCACGATTCAATATCGGCGCGGCCTACACAAAGATGCCGTTGAATGACCGCAATGGCGAGTGGCGGACTGGATTCCAGTTTGGCGAGGATCCCGGTATATTCACCGAGATCTACCAGCCGCTGGGCTATGATGCAAAATATTTTGTCAATGGAAGGCTTGCATACCGGCGCACCAACTACCGCCTGTTTGAGGATCGGATAGCGCTGTCGAATTATAATGTGACGACGGCCTCCATCGATCTTGCAGCCGGTATGAACCTGGGCTATTGGGGTGAGATTCGTGGTGGTTACAGGGGTGAGTTCGGCGACGTTGATGTTTTGACAGGCCTGAATGACCTGCAGGATTACGACTTTAACAACGGAGAGCTCTACCTGCGGTTTTCTGCAGATAAACTCGATTCTGTGATTTTCCCGAAAAATGGTTATCTCGCGTGGCTTGAGGGTGTGCTGTCGCGTGAGTTTCTTGGATCGGATGAAGAATTCGAGCAGCTTGGATTTACGTCAATAGGGGCGAAGAGCTGGGGAAAAAATACTTTTCTGGGAAGAATCTCTTACGATACGACGCTGGGAGATGATGCGCCGCTGCAGAGTATGTTTCAGCTGGGGGGATTCCTGAATCTATCAGGTTTGCAGCAAAACCAGCTCACCGGACAACACGCAGCATTTGCAAGCCTTGGTTATCAGCGCCAGTTATTCAAGAACAGAATCGCCCAGGCATATGTTGGAGCCAGCCTGGAGAGTGGCAACACCTGGATGGACTCCAGCGATATCCTGAGTGATACCATTACCGCCGGCAGCATCTTTCTGGGGCTCGATAATGCACTGGCGCCGCTCTACTTCGGTTACGGAATTGCCGATACTGGAGACAGCAGCTTCTACCTGTTTATGGGGAATCCATGGTTCTGATTTGAAAAAAACTTGCAGCACTCGATAAATGAAAGTTTGCAGTTATAGGATGTGCTGAGCTTGCGAAGCGCATCGAATTGGGAGCAGATAATGATGCGCCTCGTGCCTCGACACATCCTATGGAGGAGAGCATGGAGGTCGCTGTCGCTTATCCCCCTACATGCTCTCTTCATCTTCATTTGCTGCTGGCGGGATCAGATTGTACTGATTGATCATGCGCCGGAGTCGCGGACGCGAGATGTTTAGAACCTCGCAGGCTCTACCCTTGTGCCATGCTGTTGCTTCAAGCACGCGCGCCACATGGATTTTCTCCATCTCCTCCAGGCTTAATTCCGAGGCAGATTTTTCTGCAGTTTGGGGCTTGTTGTTGATCGTGATGTCGCAGATGTAATCCGGCAGCAACTCAGGGGTGAAAGTGTTGCTGTGTGACAGGGCAATGCCTTTCATCAGCACATTTTCCAGTTCACGCACATTGCCCGGCCACTCATAGGCTGTCATGCAGGCGAGGGCATCCCTGGTGATGTGTGTCACATTGCTGTGCAATTCGCGATTGATGCGGTTCAGCAGCGTTTGCATCAGGTCGATCAAATCCTCTTTACGCTCGCGCAACGGAGGCAGGTGGATGTTGACCACCTGCAGACGATAATAGAGATCTTCTCTGAAGCTGCCCTGTTTGATTTTTTGTTCCATCTCCGCGTTGGTTGCAGCAATGATCCTGGCGTCTGTCTGCTGTGTCTGCTTGGCCCCCAGCGGGGTGTATTCCTTGTATTGCAATACCCGCAGCAGCTTTGCCTGCATGGAGAGCGAGAGTTCGCCGATCTCGTCAAGGAAGATGCTGCCGCCGCGGGCGAGAGAAAATTTCCCCTCCTGGCGGCCGACTGCGCCGGTAAAAGCGCCTTTTTCATGTCCAAACATATCGGATTCGAGCAGTGTCTCCACCAGTGCGGCGCAGTTGACCGCAATGAAAGGGCCATGAGGCGTTTTACCGGCGCGGTGAATGGCCCGCGCCACCAGCTCCTTGCCTGTTCCCGATTCTCCGGTGATCAACACCGTCGCGGGGCTTTTTGCAACCATGCCGATTGTTTTGAAGATCTCCTTCATGACCCTGCTGCGTCCAACCATGCTGAATTGGTTGCTCTTGTTTTCCAGGCTGGTGGATAAAAACAGCTGGTCACTATCCTCTTCAGCAGCACAGAGTTTGGATATGGAGGCATCCAGCTCATCGATATCGATGGGTTTGTGGATGTAGTCGTCCGCTCCCTGCTGCATCGCCTCGATGGTGCTCTCCATGTCATGGAAGGCGGTAATCATGATGACGCGCACATTGGGCAGTACTCTCTTGAATTCAGGCAGCCCTTCCAGACCGGAGCGTCCCGGCATTCTGATATCCAGGATGATCAGGTCGGGTTGATAGCTGTTGGCGATATCGATCCCTTCATCCACGCCTGCAGCAAGTTTTACCTGATGTTCCTGGCTGCCAAGATGCAGTTGCAGAGTCCTGCTGCTGGCAAGATCATCGTCGACAATAAGAATTTTACTCATGTTGTGACTTTCCTTTGTACATGATGTACTAGTGAGACCAAGGCTCAGACAAACGAAGCCTGAAAGAGAATATTCTCTCTCGCCAAGACGCCAAGATCGCAAAGGTTTTTCTTGGCGAGCTTTGCGCCTTTGCGAGAGGAATTCTTGAAATTTGACTCATTTGAAAAAGATGGTGGTCGCTCATGAATTACTCGTCCCTTTGAGGAGTGACTTCAGATGCCGGACTGACTGGCAGTATGACCGAAATACAGCTGCCTTTGGGGAGATTATCAGAGATGCTAATGGTTGCCTTGTGTTGATCCAGGATGCGCTTGACGATGGCCAGGCCGAGACCTGTTCCTTTCGCACGCGTGGTATAAAAGGGTTCGAATATTTTATCCCGTTCTTCGCTGCTGATGCCGCGTCCGTTGTCGCAAATATCAACACGAATGGAGGTCCCTTCAAGGCCCAGTTCAACCATTGCCTCTACATTGACACGGGGATTGTCGCTCTCCCGGGTTGCCTGCAGGGCATTGGATATCAGGTTGGAAAAAACCTGGCGTAGTTTTGTAGCGTCAGCATAGATTGTGGGCAGCCCGGAGTGATAATCGGCATGAAGCTTTACCTGTTGATCATCCTGCCGCCGCTTCGACAGGCTGATGGCCATCTCGATGACCTTGTCGACGCTGATCCACTCGGGTTTGAGTGCGTCAGGGCGTGAGTAGGAGAGCATATCGGAGAGGATCTCCTCCATGTAGCGGATCTGCTCAAGAGAAATCTGGCAGAGTTCCCTGGTATCTGCGCTGACCTCCTTGCCTGCTTTTTTTTCAAGAATCTGCAGTGTCATTTTTACTGAAGAGAGCGGGTTGCGCAGGTCGTGGGCGATCATGCTGGCCATGCGCCCCATGACAGCCAGGGTCTCGGAGTGGGCCAGCTCTCGATTCTGGCTGTCGATTTCCGCTTCCATGCGTTTTCTCTCGGTAATGTCCTCTTTCAGCGCCAGGAAGTTGATGATCTCTCCATCACTGTTGCGAATTGCCGAGATGGCGGCTGATTCCCAAAAAAGTTCTCCGTTTTTCCGCCGGTTGTGAAATTCACCGCGCCATTCACCACCATCTTTGACGGTTTCCCACAGGTCGCTGTATTCATTATTTGTGGTTTCACCTGATTTCAGCACACGCGGGTTTTTGCCGATGATCTCCCCTGCGCTGTATCCGGTTACTTCCGTGAATTTCAGATTGACATATTCGATAGTGCCCCGCGTATCCGTGATGATGACGATACTTGGGCTCTGCTCTACGGCCTGGGAGAGCTTGAGCAGATTTGCCTCGGTGTGCCGTATGTTGGTGATGTCCTTACCGATGCCTGTGACGCCGATGACATCGCCCTTGCTGTCAAATGACGGCGTGTTGTTCCAGGAGATGAGTCTTGGCTCGCCATTGTGTGTTTTGACCAGAAACTCCAGCTGTGAAGGGAGTTGTTCCGGGTCATCCATCAATGGGATGATGCTGGAAATTTCTTGCTTGCTCTCCGGTGAAACAAACTCCTCCACCCAATCACGGCCTATGACTTCATCTCTTTGCCAGCCGGTGATGCGCAGAAAGTAGTTGTTGCAAAAAGTGACCCTGCCAGCCTTGTTGACTGCGACGGCGGCCAGGTTGATATTTTCCATGGTTTGGCGGAAGTGCTGCTCGTAATCACGCTGTGCTTCAGCAATATGATGAAGATGCCGCGTGCGCGCAAGCAATCCGGCGCCGAAGAAGACCAGGCCGAACATGGAGAGATAGAGCGCCGCATTGTTCGCCAGAAATTGAGGTAGTGTAAAAGTGATCTTATCTGCAGCTATATGGGAGATGATTTTCCATTGCATCTCTGATTTGAGGCTGCCGGCTGGAGTCCTGCCGGCAGCTGGGATGGCTGCAGGTGCAACACTCAGCGGGTGGATGGTGGTAAAAGTGAAGAGCCCTTCCGGGGTCTCGAACTGACCGCTTTCACTGTTTGATATTGTGTCCCAGGCTTCAGGGTTGCTGTTTTGAAAGCGGATATCCTTCTCCAGCATGAAGCCCCATTCATCCTCGGGATAGGGGCTGCTGAGCCAGTATCCGTTACTGTTGACGAGCTCGATATGATCAGCAATATTCGCTGCGGCACGTGTGAAATTTTCGATCAGCCGGGCGCCAAGATAGTTGATCAGGACAATGCCGCTTTTCTTGCCATTGTGATCGAATACCGGGACGCCAAATCGTATCACCGGTTTGAATGGCTGCTCGATTTCACCGTTTTCCACATTCAGGTCGAAGCGGGAGAGATAGATGCCGCCGTGTTCCAGAGTCAGTGCTTCACGAAAATAGTAGCGGTTTGACTTGTTTTGCAGGGAAGCAAAGGGAACGACGGAGGTGTTGCCGCTGTTATAGTTGACTCTGACGATCTCCATGCCGTTTTTATCCAGATAGCGAATCTGGTCATAGAGTCCCTTGTTGCCTGCGAATATCCTGAATTCATCTGCAATCTCCTGTTCGCGAGACCATGAGAGTGCTTTTGGCAGGCCCCGGGTCTCGATGTGTTCGGCGAGAAAGCGCAGATCTCTCACTACATTGGTAATCTCCTCCATGATCATACGATGCGCCAGATCGACATTGAGGGATTCTGTGGATTCAATCGTGGAACGTTCGGTTGTGTAAAAGGTGTAGTAGTGCATTGCGCCGATAATCAGCAGCACCAGGCAGATGGGCGCAAAAATGGTAATGAAATTTCTGATCAGCCCAAGGCGGGTCGGTGCAGCTGGCGGGTGAATTATCGGCATTGCTTATCGATGTGGCGTTGTAATCTTTCGATGTAGAGATCCAGCTGCTCATCGCTTCCACGGGGAAGCAGAAATGTCAGGCGGGCAGCGATGATATAGGGTTTACGGTCCCCGCTGCCCGCAGGTTTCCTGTTGGTCAATACCTCACGCACGCGCTCAATGACTCCTGCAGGATCGGTGCAGTAGCGCGGCATGGTGATGTTCCGCCCATACCATTGTGCTGCGAAGGAGATGAACAGCAGCAGAGCCAGGATCACCAGTATCATTCGCAGCGGGCGAAAAGGTGTTGTTGAAATCGCGTCATTCCGGCGAATGCCTGAATCCATGGGGTTTGATGACTTTTGGGATTCCTGCATGCCGAAATGTCTCAATCGACCCGTAGGGGGGCTAAGGCGGTAGCCGCATCCACCAATGTGCCAGATTCATGGTGGATGCGCTTGACGCTTATCCCCCCTACAAAAAACTTGCGAGTTGCATTGACAATATTCAAGAGCGCACCGTTGCCAAAGAGAGTCGTTCCCGGCTCTCTTCACCACAAGCCACCAATGCTTTGGCGATTTTGTGTGCCGTTTTCTGGCCCTGAAAAACGCGCTCCCTGACTGAAACGCCATGCATGTAGTTTGCATTGAGGTGCAGACCGGAGAGTCTGCTCAGCTGTTCATCGATTGCTTTGATTCTGGCCCGGTAGCGGCCGTGGTAGAGCGGCAGACCCTGGTGGTGCCGCTCCACTCGCACATATTCAGCTGATCCCTTGATATCAAGCAGTGGCCGCAGGCACTCAAGCACGGTGCTGCTCAACTGTTCGTCGCTCTGATGCAGCTGTTCAGGATGATGCACCCCTCCCAGGTAGCTGGTGAGCAGTGTATGCCCTTGCGGAGCCCGCTCAGGAAACATGCTGCTCATCCA
>JADWMH010000002.1:0-15759 GCA_015767355.1 Gammaproteobacteria bacterium | reverse complement strand
GTGTTGGCGCGGCGGCGTTTCAATACCCTGTTTACCAGCATTCCGGCGGTGAGGCTGCCGTAGCGACTCTCCAGAGCGGTCAGGCGAGGCAGCACAGATTGCGCCTCGGCCAGATCGGGATCGGATGCCAGGGTTCCGCTTATGAAAGGATCCATGGCGGTATCCAGCACCTCCTGCCCAAGCCTGCGCCTGACAAACTCAGAGACAGTCTCACCCTCATCGGATCCCCTGGAAATAAAGATCTCGGTCATGAGCCGTAATTTTGCCGGGAGGCTCCACAGCGGAGAAGAGAGCAGCGCCGGCAGCAGCATCGGCACCTGCGTGAGTTTTCCCTGATGGACGATATAGCGGTTCAGCTGGTCATCACGTTGTCTCAGGCTGTTTTCCAGCCCCGACTCTTTTATCAGGCTGTCGATCTCCGGGCGAAAATTGACCAGCAGTCCTGCTGCCTGCTCGGTCATGTAGCCATCTTCACAGTGTGTACGGATTTTACCGCCAGGACGTTCATCAGCCTCCCAAACCTCGACCTCGATGCCTTGCTGTGCAAGCCACCATGCGGTCGAGAGACCGGAGATGCCGCCGCCTATGATGAGTACGTCTGTATGACTCATCTCTTCAGCTCGGCCTTCATCTTCTCTAAAAGCTCACTATCGAGCAGTCCCAGGCCGCCGCCGTCCGGATTCTGCCTGGATTCCACGTAACTGCGGATCTCGGAAAAACGCTTCTTCGCCTGTTGATTCTCCTTCAGCCGCGGCACCCGTTCTTTTGCGATGGCGAAGGCGTCGAAATTCAGCTCTTTCATGCCGAAGCCTTTCATGCGGCGCACCGCTTTCATCATGGCGCGGTTGCGAAAACGGGTCAGGTCATTGCCGGTGATTCGTTCCAGGCCTTCGCGGCGTGCACCGAATTCGGCAGCCTTCTTGATTCCGGCGCGCACGAAATCGGGCGCCGACTCGACCCGCGCCAGTGCATCTGCATCCCACTCCACGCCGGCCAGTTGGGTGTCGATGATCGTTTGGACATCTTCGATGCAGACGACGCTGGAGTCGTGTCTTTTAGCCTCGCGTTCGGCAGCGACTTCCATGCCTGGCTGGATGAACATCCTGACCTGGGGCTCACGCACGGCGAGCAGCGCCTCCAGCAAATCGTCTGCATCGGTTTCCCATGCGAGCTCTCTTTCGGGACTATCCTCCTGTTCCAGTCGATGCAGCAGTTTAATGTTGACCTCGAGGCGTCCCTCGCTGCGGGCAACATCCTCTGCTACGGCAAACACGCCTTCACGCAGAAAAGCGGGAATCTCCTCGAGGTAGACTTTTGCTTCGCTGGTCCAGGCCAGTCCGCTGGAGGAGACTCCGGATTTGTCTGCAGCAGGAGTGTTGTCGGGGCGCTTGCCGGGGAAATTGTCACCGAAGCGCCTGGCCGCCAGGGTGGCCATGTGTTTGCTGGTTACCTGGTTTTCGCCCAGCTCCAGCACATGTGCCTCGGCGCGTTTGCGCACCATCTTGCGCAGGAAGCCGGGAACACGTTCAAGGCGCTTCTGAGCCTCCGCTGACCAGGCAATTGTGGTGTCATGCTGTTCAACCAATGGCTGGATGATGGGTTTGCCGGTTGGGTAGTGGCTGCACCAGGGGTCGGCATCCATGATGGTTCCACCCATCGCCAGTGGGCGTGCGCGGCAGCCGCCGCACAGTTCTCGGTATTCACACTTGCCGCATTTGCCGCCTAGAGTCGGGTTGCGCAGCTGCTGGAAACCCGGCGAGTTGTCCCAGATCTCCCAGAACTGCTGCTCACGGATGCTGCCGTCCTCGTCGGGAATATAGGGACAGGCGGTCACTGCGCCTTCGGGGGTGATGCGACAGTAGTGGATGCCCGCCAGGCAGCCTCCGCCTTCGTAGCCCTGGGCGCGCGTCAGGGACGATTCCGGATTGTGTTCGTAGGCCACGCGCTTGTAATGCGGTGCGCAGCGGGCGCGGATGATCAGATCCCGTGTCTGCTCCTGTGCCTCGACCAACTGCTTGAGCACCTCTTCGTAGCGGACCGGAGTGATGTCGGACATGGATTCACCGCGCCCGGTGCAGATCAGGAAGAAGATGTTCAGCACATGAGCGCCGCTGGCGCTGGCGAAGTCGATCATCGACTGCACTTCATGGGCGTTCTGTTCGGTCACCGAGAAGTGCACCTGGAAGGGGAGATCATATTTTTTACACAGATCCATTGCGGAGAGGGTCTTCTCCCAACTGCCGGGGCAGCCGCGGAAATCGTCGTGGCTTTGCGGATCGAGAGAGTCGAGGCTGATTCCCATGCCCATGGCGCCTGCAGCTTTTAGTGACTGGACTCGCAGCTCATTCAGCAGCACGCCGTTGGTGCCAACCACCATCGAGAGGCCCAGGGAGTGGCCGTGCTCAATCAGCTGTTCAAGGTCGCGGCGCAGCAGAGGCTCGCCGCCGGTGAGCACCACCATGGTTTCGTTGCTGCGTGATGCAATCTCATCCAGCAGATTTTTGATCTCATTGGCGCCAAGTTCAGCGTCGCCGCCGCTGTCGCGCGTCTCCGCATCCATGTAGCAGTGCGCACACGCAAGGTTGCAGCGGCGCGTCAGGTTGACAGCAAGAATGAAGAGATCGTTAGTCATGAGAACCAGGGAAAAACATTAACCACGAAGCACACGAAGATCACGAAGGATTTGTGGTCTATTTTCTTCGTGTCCTTCGTGATCTTCGTGGTGAAATTTATTGGTCTCATAGGTGATCATACCCATTACCCGTTCCTGGGGTCATCGGGATCGAGGTGAAACACGCCGCGCCTGGCCCAGACTTCCTTGATGGCATCCACCGCCTCTTCGCTGACCAGTTCCAGCCCGTTGCGCTCACTCCAGCCCTCGATCTCCTTGATCAACATGCCGCGCACCATATCAGGCGCTTTGGCGATGCGCTGTGTTGCGCTCAGTTCCCATGGCATGGATTCACCACTTGACTCGGATCCGGCCTGGAAGGTCTTTAGCACCTCCTCGACAAAGTGCGGTTCGATGGTGGAGAGGCCATTTTTGACGGCTATCGCTTCAGCGGCCTTGCGCGTCATGTCGCGGCAGAAACCGGGAGGGACGCTACCAAGCATGGCTTCCGCCCGGGGTGACCAATTGTTTTCTAACCCAGGAGTATCTGTCGGTGCTTCAACAGGCTCCAGCATGCTGGCAAAAGGGCAGCCACTTTTATTCGCTTTTTCAGTGGTCTCACTCTGCTGCGCAGCTGCGTCAGGCGTGGGTGCCGACTGCATTTGATCGGCCATCGCTTCACGCGCCTGCGCCAAACCGGCTTCGGCAACATCAAGAGTGATCTCATCATGGTTATTGGCCACGGCATAGGCCTCGATGCGTTGTTTGGAAGCATCGCGCATAAAGCCTTGCGGAACGCGCATGAGGCGCGCCAGTGCGGCTGATTGCCAAAGAACAGGACTGAGTGGTGAGGACTTAGGGCTAAGTATTGAGTCCTCAGTCCTCAGTCCTAAGTCCTGTGGTTTAAGTCCTATATCCTCCTGGTCAAGGAACTCCTCGATATGCCCGGCTTCCACCTGGCTGGATTTGGTACTGCGAGCTTTTTTTTCAGCCCGCATGCTGAGATTGCCGCGCAGGCTGAGATTTTTTTCAGTGAGCAGCAGTTTGGTCGCGGCGTCGCTCCAGCGCATGACAGCGGGAGCATCAGGCTTGCGTTTGAGTTCACCGCGGTCATAGGCGCCGACGATCTCTTCCATGGCCTGCCCGGCATGAGCGGGCATGAGCTGGGCCGTTGCCTCTTCAACGATGCTCTCGGTGATGACCGTATGTCCATGCTCCTGAGCGTAGCGCAGGATTGCCATGCGCGCCATGCTGCGCACGAAGGAGGGGACGCTCTCCATGCGGGTCTCTGCTTCATTGGTCCATGATGTAGTCACCTCGGCCAGGCTGTCAATCCCGGGGGTGTGCTCGCGTTGACTCAGCAAAACGGAACACTCCGCATCGTTGAGCAGCTGTTCGCTGTTGCCGCCGATATCCAGGCCTGAGTCGGCATGGATGCCGGTCGTGCCCAGCACCAGCAGCGAGGGCTTGATCTCATTGAGATAGCGGTTGATGACTTCATGGGGTTTGCCGTCAAGCAGTACCGTTTCGATCTCCATCTCATGCTCTGCAGCAATCGACTGGGCGACGGCAAGATGCCCCTGGTAGATCTTGGCCAGACCGGAGTCGATAATCTCCTCGTGCAGTTTTTCCTGCTCCTGGAATTTGAAGACCTTGCCTGCCTCCTCGGAGAGCACTCCGGCAATGCGGTTGAAGGCGACATAGTGATAATAGGGGTCGAAGGCGGAAACCACTTTAATTTTGACTCCCCACTCCCTGGCCAGGGAGAACGCAGTCAGCAGTCCTCCATACGCCTTGGCCGAGCCATCGATGGCGACCACGATTGGGCCTTCACTGATTTGGCGCAGCGGATCCTTGATGATCAGGGTGTCGATGACGCTGCGCCTGGTGACACGCTGGCACACGGTGCCGAGGCGGCTGCCCTTCACGGCTCCGAGGCCCAGCGCCCCCATCACCAGCAGGTCGTATTTGCCGCTGTTGCTCTCTTTGACCAGCTCGCGGTAATTCTTGCCCTCGAGGGAGCGGCGTTTGACGGCTCTTTCAAGCTTGCCGGCGAACTTGTCGACCTGGTCGAGGTAGGAGTCAGTGATAATGGAGAGCCCCCTGGTGATGAGATCGTCATGTACATCACGCTGACGCTCCAGTTCCTGCTCTTCACGAAACAGCGCCGGCAGACCGCCCTCCATTTGACGGAAGCGCATATCGTGCAGTTTTGCAGCATAGACATGGGCTGCGGTCAGCTCACAGTCAAACAGGGAAGCAAGGGCAACAGCTTCGCGAATTCCCTGGTTGGAGTGATCCGACGAGTCCACGGCCAGCAGGATGGATTCGTAGGAGGGCAGGGCGCCTGTCCCGGTCATATTGGTTTGAGTCTGTGCGCTCATGCAATAATCTCACTGAAAGAATGGAACTACGGAACACAACTTCCCAATAACCCTGCGTATTCGATATTGCATAGGATAACTGCTATGCACGGAGTGGTTCAGGTCTACTGCAAAAGCCAGTAACCCACGATGTAGCCGATCACCACCACATTGATGATGCCGGCAACGATCGCCAGGTAGTCCATCAGGCTCAGGCGATAGCGTGGTTTCTCATCCGCCATGACGTTATCCATGCGCATTTACTTGAAGGTGAAATCCACTGTGGCGGTGCCGCCGGCTTCAACTTTGACCTTGGCCTTCTGGTTTTTCAACATGCCGTGCCACGCTTTGATGGTGTAGTCGCCAGGAGGCACATCGGCGATGCTGAAGGTTCCATCTTCTCCGACCTGGGCAAAGTAGGGGTTTTTGGCGATAAAGACAAAACCATGCATAAAGTCATGCGCGTCGCACTCGACTTTCATGGCAGGTCCCTTTTTAACCTTGATGGTGGAGTTGACTGTGCCGGGATCCGGCTGGCTCACATTGATGAGGGTCTTTTTCGGTCCCTTGGCGTCGCCGCGAATCAACTCGTAGGTGTGAATGTTGTGCAGCACAGGATCCTTGCTGACGGCTGCAAGGTTGGAATCATTTTTCATCACCTGCATGAAAGGCTTGAATTCGCAGCCCTCCTGGTCGATGGTGGCGTCGCCAACCTCGGCAGGGAAGGCTTTCCCCTCCTTGATCTTTTCCAGATAAACCACGGTGTCCATCAGGTGTCCGTCGACCACGCGTACATAGTCGATCTCACGTTCACCGGTGCCGCAGACATCGTTGTCCTTGCTGATGCCGTAGACTTTGGGGGCCTGATCCTTGCCTGTAAAATTGATGCTGCCGGTGATGGTTCCGCCATCGCTTACAGCGCCCTCTTTGTAGGCTGCAGCCTGGCTATTGAGCGGTAGTGCGCAAACACTGGCGATGCTGAGTGCTAAGAGCAATTTTTTCATACTGTTTTCTCCGGGGTTGGGTGCTTTGTGTTTTATGCCGCCTTTTCAGGCTGCAAGAGTTCTTCGATCATTTCGATAAAGACGCTGCGCTTGACACTGTCTTCGGCTGCTTTCAGCTGTACCAGCAGCTCTTCGTTGCCGAGTCTGGTATCAAACTGGCGCAGCGCCCTGCCGAGGAGGCGCGCTTCCTCTCCGGTGCTGAGCATGACGCTGGATACGACTTTTTTGACCGCTTTCCTGGTGAAATTTTCCTCATTCAGGGGGCTAAGTATTTGCGCCAGTCCCCTGGCTGCAGCAACCCGGGCGCCCATGTCGTCATCATCCAGGCTCTCCATCAGTTTGCGTGCAATGCTCAGCGGCGGCACGTCCCGCACCACCATGTGGCCGGCTTCATCCGGATTCCGGCTATTCAGTGACAGCCGCACAAGGGCGTCGATGGCCTGAACCCGCAAGGTATATTCGGGCGCTTTGGTTGCTTCTATCAAAGGTCCCAGTGCAGCACGGTTTCCGAGGTAGCTCAGTGTTCGCGCGCAGGTCACCTTGTGATCGATGTCGCTGATCGCCAGTTGTGTAATCAGGGCGCCTACTGCATCCATCAGCTCTGGTATCTGCCGGCTGCGCCGGGCGATGACGCCAATGGCTTCTGCGGCTTCGCGCCGTATCAGATCATCATCATCGTTGAGAGCATGAATCAGCGTGTCGATTGCCAGGGGATCGTCTGTTGTTGCCAACACCCTGGCTGCCAGACGGCGAACATCCTGCTGCACATCGGTTTTGCGGTGGGAGCGGATGCGCCGCATCATCGCTTTGTTATCTTTTACAATTCCCCTGTACTCCCGGGTGACTTCATCCTCGATTATCTCTTCAGCAGCTGGTGCTGATGCGTTCATCATCGACTCTACGTTCTCCATGGCAATGGCATCGAGCGTGGAGGTGGCGACTTCAACTTCACCCTCCCGGACGATTTGCGCAGGGGTTTCCGGCAGGTCGATGGTATCTACAGCCACTTCCGGTGCGCTCTCCCGAGCTTGCGCTGAATCGCCGGTTTCTGATTCGGCTATATGCTCCTTTGTTTCATCCTCATCCTTTACAGTTTCGTCTGCCGGGGAGGGTGATTCTTCGATAATCGCAATTTTGCCATTGACTGCATCCACCACCAGTTCCAGCGGACGGGGTAATGGATGCTCTTCATCGTCAACCAAATCATCTGTAATCAGGACACCTGAATTTTCCAGCTCCATCAGTGCTGTGAGCGCTGCCAGTCTGACTGTTTGCTGCTCATCAGTGACTGCTTTTCCCAGTGATGCCATGACATGCGCATCGATGCGGCCCAGTTTGCCGATGGAGATGGCAGCTTCGCGGCGCACCATCGGATGCCCGTTCGCATCATCAATCAATGACAGCAGGGGGGCGATAGCAGCCGGATCGGTGTTGGCGCCCAGCAGGGTGCATGCAGCTGCGGCAGTCTCCGCAGCCGTATCGCTCATGCACTCAACCACGGCCTGAAAATTTTGTTCAGAGAGCGGGCTGTCAGACACTGCAGGTAAAAGCAGAGTGAGCAGTGTGGCGCGCACCTGGCTGTCCGGATCGCTCAGCATTAATTCGAGCGCCTCCTGGAGTTCACCGGCATTGGCGCCATCTTCCGCCAGCCGGGTCACGGCTGTTACCGCTGCACGGCGAACCTCTTCATGCGGGTCTTTGAGCAGCAGCAGCAGGGCGCCCAGGTAGTTGGCCGCCTGTTTCTCGGCCAGTGCAAGGGCTGCCTCGGCGCGTACTTGTGCGGCATTGTCCCTCAAGGCGCGTCCAAGCGCCCTGGTTGCCTCAGGCGTAGTGGATTTTGCCAGCGCATGTGCAGCGCGCCGGCGCTGCGGCGGCAGGCTCTGCTGGTTTTGCAGACGCTCGATGACGCGCGCCTCGCCAGCAGTTGAGATATCGATCAATGTGTTCAAAATTTCAGGTTCGATATCCTGCTGCTGCTCGTCATCGATCAACCCGGGCAGGGCATCAACGGCTTTCTCGGCCTTGAGTAATCCCAGCGCCTTGACTGCCTCTTTCTGAACATCCCACCAGGTATCCCAGTCGTCGTCCCATTCAAGATAGTCGGGGCGCTGCAGCAAAATCTTAAGCAGTGGATCGATGGATTCTGAACTCCTGATCTTTCCCAGCGCTTCGGCGATCATGGTGCAGACTTCGCCGCTGGGGTCGTTCTCAAGAGATTCAATCAATGCGGGAACCGCTTCGGTCGCACCGATATTCCCCAGGGCCTCGGCTGCATCGATGGATACATCCACATCTTCATCTTTGAGGCGTTCGATCAGCGTATCGACCGATTCCCTGCCTCCCAGTATTCCCAGGGTGCGGGCGGCGTAGCAGCGGTCAGCTTCGTCGCCGGTTTGAAGAAGCTGGCACAAAACTTCCCGAGTCTCTTTTTCAAGGGTCATATTTTCAAGGGTCATAATTATTGAATTCTGGCTTCATGAATAAATAGCAATAGATCATTAAATATATGCAGATATTATGCCAGTTTCAAGCCTGCAAATATCAGGGGGAAATTGAATGAATTATTCAATTATAGCCGTTGCAGGGTGGTGAATGGGTCGTGATGTGCAAATTATAGTACAGGTTTTCAGTCATCAGTTTGCAGCTAAAGAAAAAGAAAGTTTGGCATCCTTCCTTTTCGGTTTACGGTTTTTCATCTCGACGAAGGAGAGATCCTGGTGCTTCGTGCGTCGAGATCCCTCGTCGTTCGTACCTCACTTCCCTCGGGATGACAAAATATTCCGCGTTGTCCGTGTGTTCCGTGGTGAATATAGCTGCGTAGGGTAATAAAAGCGTAGCGATTCCCACCATGAAAGTTGCATCTTAGTAATCGCTGGCTCGATTTGTGCTTAATTATTCAGAAATATTGTCTAATGAATTCCGTCAGGAGATGAGCATGGCTGAAACGCCTGAAGATAAAGAGGGCAGGCAACCCGTCCCGGAAAATGATCAGAATGAAGGGCAAAACTGGGGTCCAAAGCTGTTCATCGGAATTCTGGTGGCAATCCTGGTGTTTTTCTACTGGCTGCTGATCTATTCGGGCGGCGTCACAGTTCATCACGGTTAGGACGGGGCGAGAAATGGAAAAGCAAATGGAAGATGAGATGGGAAAACAGATGGAAGAGAAGCGCAAAATAGGCATCTTCACTACGCTGTTGTCAGTGGTGATTGCTTTTGCGATCGTGCTGGTTCTTTTTTATGGTTTGAATCATCTCATCATGGGCATGCAGGGCCTGCCTCTGAACATGGATCTCACCCCGGCAGGGTGAGGATGACTGGAGTCCGGGTATGATGCATGGCAATTTAGCAAGAATGTTCACCATGTCACTGCTGTTGACGCTGCTGTTTCTCGGTATCACTGCACCTGTGCAGGCCGCAGACCCGGGAGTGGGGGATATTGCAGATCGCATTGCGCCTGTCGGCCGGGTGCAGTTGACAGGCCAGCCTCCGCTGGAGGTTGAATCCGAAGCGGCAGCGCAAGAGGCCGAGGCAGCCGAGCCCATGGCTGCGCCCAGGCCGGCGCGCTCGGATTATCCCGACATCGGCGTCAGCAGCAGGGCGATTGTGTGGGTGCTGGCGCAGCTGCATCTCTTTTTCGGCGCGCTGGTGTTGGCTGTACCGCTGTTCGTACTGATCATCGAGCTGGTAGGGCTGTTTACCGGTGATGAGCGCTATGATGACATGGCGCATGAGTTCATGAAGATCAGCCTGACCGGCTTCTCCATCACGGCGATTTTCGGCGGCTCGCTGGCGCTGGCCCTGTTTATGCTTTATCCGGATTTCATGGCCTACATGATGCGCGTCTTCGGCGCGCAGTGGCTGGTCTACGCCGGGCTGTTCTTCTTCGAGAGCTTTTTTCTCTACACCTATTACTATGGCTGGAATGCTTTCCGTTACGGCAACCTCAAGTGGGTGCACCTCTCACTCGGTCTGATGCTCAATGCCTCGGGGCTGACCATCATGGTGCTCGCCAACTCCTGGGCGACATTCATGATGGCGCCTTCAGGCGTCAACGAGGTGGGAGCAGTGGTCGGAAATATCTGGGAGGTGATGAAGGGCCCCTTGTGGAATCCGATCAATTTGCACCGATTCATCGCCAATATCGCCTTTGGCGGAGCCGTGGTGGGTGCCTATGCCGCGTTCAAGTTTCTCAGCAGCAGTGATCCCGAGAAGCGGGCGCATTACGACTGGATGGGTTATACCTCCAACTTCATCGCCATCCTGGCTTTTCTGCCGCTGCCGTTCGCCGGATACTGGCTGATGGCGGAGATTTACGCCTACTCGCAGCAGATGGGCATCACGGCGATGGGCGGCATCCTGGCGTGGCTGTTTATCCTTCAGGCGGTGCTCATCGGCACCATTCTGCTGGCGGGCAACTTCTATCTGTGGGCAGGCATGTCGCGCACCGACGGTTCGGAGCGCTATAAATGGCTGGTCAAATTCATCGCCCTGATCCTGGTAGTCACCTTTCTGATCTGGATAACGCCGCACACCTTGATGCTCTCCGCTTCCGAAATTGCACAGCTTGGCGGCACCCACCACAGCATTCTTGGTCCCCTTGGCATCATGCCGGCGAAGAATATCGCAGTGAATCTGATGCTGATCGTCACCTTTCTCTCATTCCAGCTCTACCGGCGCTCCGACAAGGTGGCGACGGTTCGCTGGGCGCCTGTCGGCAATGCCCTGATGGTGGCGATCTACGTGGTAGCCATTGCCAATATCATCTTCCTCGGCGTCTATTACGGATACTTCACCAACACCGTCTACAAGGTGGGCTCTTCTGTCGCGCAGGTCGCATCCACGCTGGTGGTCATCATCTCCGGCATCATTATCGATGCCCTGATGTTCAAAAATGCCAAAACCCTGCCGTCGCACTGGGGACGCATCCCCGACAGGGCGCAATATGCGCTGTTTGCGCTGCCGATTGCATTTACCTGGCTGATGGGGCTGATGGGGTATGTGCGCTCTTCAGTCAAAACGCACTGGCATGTCTATACGGTGATGAAGGACAACTCGCCGGATAACTTTATTCCGACCATTGCCTATGCAGGCAACATGATCACTCTCGTCACCGTATTGTTTCTGTTGTGCCTGCTGTTTATGTTCTGGGTTGCCAATCTCAGCGAAACCAGGCAGGTGAAACCTGTTGCAGCGGGAGAGAGTGCATGAAGATACTTTTCAAAACTCTCAGCTTCAGTATCGGTTTGACGCTGGTTTTTTCGCTGCTGACCTATCTGCTTCCGCAGATAAAAGGTGAAGCGCCGGTGGAAAAACAGGTGGATCTGGGATCGTTGACCATGGATGACTTCGTCGCCCTGGGTGAGGATCTCTTTAGCAACAAGGGCACCTGCACGCTGTGCCACAAACCGCCGCCTCTGGGGCGTGCGCCTGATATTCAGGGTGAGGATATGGTGGCGTTGAGCATCGAGCGCCTGGCGGATGAACGCTACCGGGGAGAGGCGAAAGACGCGGCCGGCTACATTCTGGAATCGATGCTCGATCCGAGCAAGTATGTGGTGGCCACCTGGGGCAAGAAGGGCAGCAATGACAGCGAGTCCCCGATGCCCGTGATCGACAAGGCGCCCATCGAGCTCTCCTCCATGGAGATGGACGCGATCACTGCCTATCTGCAGGCGAAGGACGGCAACGAGGTGACGGTAGCACTGCCCACGGCCGAAGCGGCCGCGGAAGTGGCTGCAGCGCCTGCAGGCGGCAGCGCTGCTGCCCCCGCACCTGCGGCTACTGCCGATGAAGCCATGGCCAAGTATGCCTGTCTCACATGCCATGCAATGGACAGCAAAGACACTTTGGTGGGTCCCGGGTTGGTTGATGTCGGTGAGCGCCTCACTCCCGAAGAGATCAGGGAGAGCATTCTCGATCCCAATGCCGTGCTGGTGGAAGGCTTCCCTCCGGCGATGCCTGCTGATTTCGGCACAAAAATGACGGTCAACGAGTTGCAGATGATTGTGAACTTTCTGGCGGAGAAAAAAGGATGAAAGGTTTCAGGATTAGCGCATTCTGGCAGGCCCTGATTGCCGCCGTCGCCGCCTGGCTGATTTTTGACAACGCCTTCCCGCCGCTGTTGCCGAAGACGCTGATGATCCAGTATATGATCATCACCATCATTGGCATCCTGCTTTATTTTGCCTTTGATGACAAAAAGTGGGCCGAGTTCAAGGCGCCGATTCTCTCCACGCTGCGTGATGACAACAAGTCGCTGCTGCGTTGGTTTTTTCTCATCTCAGTACCGCTGCTGATAGCTTATGTCGTCTACGGAATGGTCAAGCCATCGAATGAAGCCCCGGTAGAGCTGCGCCAAGTGCACCCGGCGCCTCCGGCCAAGCTAAAGGTGTTCAATAAAACCTATGATCTGGCCACGCTGGAAAATCCGGTGCGCAACGAAATTCTTGATACCCTGGCAAAAGATAAGGAGGCTGGCTGGGAGAAGTATCGCGAGTCGGTCACGGCCGGACGGGACATCTACTATCAAAACTGCTTCTATTGCCATGGCGATCTGCTGGACGGCCAGGGGCATTATGGCCCCGGTTTCAACCCGCAGCCCATCAACTTTCAGGACCCGACCATTATTCCCCAGCTGCAGGAGGCGTTTCTCTTCTGGCGCATCGCCACCGGCGGCCCGGGGCTGCCTGTCGAGGGCACGCCGTGGAACTCGGCCATGCCGGTGTGGCACGAGATGCTCGGCGAGCAGGATATCTGGAATGTGATCAACTTCCTGTTCGATTACAACGGCCAGGTGCCCCGAATCTGGGATGCGGAAATTTCCAGGACCGTGACCGGCATGAAGGATGAGGTGCTGGCCAGGCGCAAAAACATGATGGGCAAGGAGCTCTACAAGTTCCGCTGCGAAGTCTGTCATGGCGAACAGGGCGCCGGCGACGGCGTGGCGATGGAACTGATGTATCCCAAGCCCAGGGATTTCAGCCTGGCGTTGTTCAAGTACAAAACCTCTCCCGGCACTCAACTGCCGCGGGACGAGGATCTCTTCAATACCATCAAGCTGGGACTTCCCGGCACTGCCATGCCCGGCTGGGGCATCAAGGGGCGTGCGCTGTTGACGGATGAGCAGATCAGCAGCCTGGTTCCGGTGATCAAGGGCTTTGATATCACCCTGGCCTGGCCGCCGGAGGATGCGGACGACGAAGCCTTCGATGATGATGGTTTTTATACCAAAACGGATTTCCAGGTGATTACCGATGTGGAACCGCTGGATGGACAGGTCGCTTATTCCGAGGAGTCTGTGGCTAAAGGCAAACAGGCATTTATCAAATCCTGCACCGAGTGCCATGGTGACGAGGGCCGAGGCAATATCCTTTCGGGCAAGAAGCTGGAGGACGACTGGGGCAATCGAATCTGGCCGCGCAACCTCACCAAGCCCTGGACGTGGCGCGCCACCCAATCCCTGGATGCTGCGGAGAATGAGCGCGATCTGACCATCAAGTCGATCTATTCGCGTCTCTCTATCGGCATCATGGGTACGCCGATGCCGGCGCATCGCGCCATCGAGGAGGGCAACAAGGATCCGGTCAGCCTCGAAGACCGCTGGCATATCTCCAACTTTGTCTACAGCCTGCGCGATACCTCGGTTCAGCCGCAGGATGCCCCTGTTGTTACCGGCATGAAGGTGGAGGGCAGCCTGCCCGAATCATTGGATGATGAGCGCTGGAGCCAGGCGCCGGCAACAACACTGCACCTGGTGCCGAATGTCATCAAGGAGGAGCGCCTGTTTACGCCGCTCAATGATGCGGTTACGGTGCGCACCATCTACAACGACAAGGAGATCGCCTTCCTGCTGGATGTGGATGATCGCACCGAGAGCCGTCCGGGTATCAAATATTTCACTGAGCTCCAGGATGAAAATCTTGAGATGCACCCGGATGCTGTCGCCATCCAGTTCCCGCATGAAGAGGCCTATATGTCATCGCCGATGGTTGAGAAGCCGCTCTACCGCCACGGTGACGCCAAACACAAGACCACCATCTGGTACTGGAACGCAGGCAGTGTAGAGCCTGAACGCGAAGCGGCGGGCATGCTGCTGGATGGCAGCGGCCCCGACAAGAAATTGACGCCGCGTGAAAAGGACGTCAGTCTGAGCGCAAATGGCGAGTGGAAAGACGGCCGCTGGCGCGTGCTGATGAAACGTCCGCGACACACTGCCGATGGCGACGTGCTATTCGATGAAGGGCAATTCATCCCCATCTCCTTTGCAAACTGGGACGGCAGTAATGGTGAAGCCGGCGCAAAGCACACCCTCTCGACCTGGTACTGGCTGGTGCTGCCGCCCGAGCTGGATATTGCGAGGGTGTATGGTTTGCCGGCAGGTATTGCATTGCTGGTGTTCCTGGCGGGATTGCTGCTGGTGAGATCACAAAGAAAAGGCGATGTGTGACTGTCATAGGATGTGTTGAGGTACGAAGCGCATCAATCGTGGTCAGATGGCCACTCCTATGTTTGCACTCACCGTAGGGGGGATAAGGCGTCTTTTTTGCCGCATCCACCATGATTTGGCAACCAGACTTATTTTCAACCACGAAAATCACGACAGCTATCAACCCCGGTTTCCACTTATGTTTTATAAAAATTTAATTCTGTTACTCGGACTACTACTCTCCTTTGGAGCAATCGCCGAAGATCAACCCGCGCAAAAAGATGCTGTGCCCGGCATCACCGAAGCCCCGCCGGGCGGAGATTTTACACTTCACTCCAGCAAAGGCCCTTTCTCTCTCAAGGAGAATCGCGGCAAGGTGGTGCTGCTCTATTTCGGCTACACCAAATGTCCGGATATCTGCCCGACGTCGCTCTCCTTCATGACCCAGGCGCTGAATGAACTCGATGATGAGGAGTTGAAGAGAGTGCTGGGAGTATTCGTCAGCGTCGATCCCACGCGGGATACATTTGAACTGCTGGATGAGTATGTCGCCTACTTCCATCCGAACCTGATCGGTGTGAGCGGAAGCGAGAAAGAGGTCGCCGAGGCTGCGGCGCTCTATGGCGCACAATACTACGAGGTAGAACTCAAAGGCTCCGCCTTCGGCTACTCGGTCAACCACTCAGCCGTGATTTACCTGATTGCCCCGGATGGTGAACTCCGCTTTATCTTCCCCCATGCAACACCGCCTTCGGTTATCCTCGAAGCAATACGTCACGTTTTGAACGACAATTAACCTGTATGATGATCGCTGTAGCTTCTGCTGACCGGTCATCAATATATCGAAGGTAAATCGCATGAAAACTATCCTTATGTCTGCACTATCCCTGGCAATTCTCTCGATGCACACACTTTCATGGGCCGCCGATGCGGGCTATCGATCGGTTTATACAAGTCTGGAAAAGTGCGATGTCATCGAGTCATCGGAGCAGGAGGGCGATGCGGAAATTGACTATTTCACTGCGGAGTGTCCCGGCAGAGAGAGGTACCGGGTTTTTCATATTGGCGGGGATTCAAGAAGCTGGATCGTCATCAAGAGCGGCGAGGAGACGGTGATTGACCTGTATAATGATGTCATGCGCAATGAGCCCGGAGCATTTCCCTTTGTATCCGGAAAAGTTGCAGAGTGGCGCTATAAAGGAGACTCCCTTATTGCCTTGATCTTTAGGATAGCCGGCAGTGATCTGGAGACAGGCAAGCTAAAGTCTGAGTTAATGGTAGTCAGGCTGGGTGGGGAAAAGAGCTGCGTCATCGGAACATCCACATCCAATGAAAAAGCCAGGATGATTGCCGATA
>JADWMH010000171.1 GCA_015767355.1 Gammaproteobacteria bacterium | reverse complement strand
AATCAGGCCGACAACATGCTGCATGCTACCAAAAAGAGCATGGAAGAGTTGGGTGACAAACTCGATGGCGGTGAACGTGCTTCCATCGAGGCAGCCATCAATGATCTTGAAGCCGTCATGGATAGCGATGACAAGGATAAGATCGAAGCCAAGACCAAGGCGCTTACCGAGGCCTCTGCGAAAATGGCCGAGAAGCTCTATGCTGATCAGGGTGCTGCAGCTGGCGCTGCCCCCGGTGCTGAAGCGGCAGGTGAGCAGCCATCATCTGCTGCAGACGATGATGTCGTTGACGCCGAGTTTGAAGAGGTTGATGACAGCGACAAGAAGGCGTAACGTCTTCTGACCACAGGGCCCCGGATTTCGGGGCTCTGTTATTTGTGAATTAAATGCAGGCAATGCCCTGCATTTTCTGCGTTGAGAAGAGCATGTCCAAACGTGATTTTTACGAAGTGCTGGGTGTTGAGCGCAACGCCAGTGAAGCCGAAATCAAGAAGGCCTACCGCCGCCTTGCGATGAAGCACCACCCCGACCGCAATGCCGGTGACAAGGCAGCTGATGCCGAGCACCAGTTCAAGGAGGCCAAGCATGCCTATGAAATTCTCTCTGATCAACAGAAGCGCGCAGCCTATGACCAGTTCGGCCATGCCGGCGTAGACCCTTCGGGGGGCGGTCCAGGAGGTGGATTTGGCGGCCAGGGTGGCGATTTTGGAGATATCTTCGGCGATGTCTTCGGTGACATTTTTGGCGGGGGGCGCCGTCGGGGAGGACAGGGCGGGGCTACCCGCGGATCTGATCTGCGTTACAGCCTGGAGCTCTCGCTCGAGGATGCGGTCAGTGGGACGACGGTAAAAGTTCGCATCCCTACATGGGCATCCTGTGATACTTGTCATGGCAGCGGCGCGAAGAAGGGGACTTCTCCGAAGAGTTGCGGCACCTGTCACGGCAGTGGCCAGGTGCGTATGCAGCAGGGATTCTTTTCTGTGCAGCAGACATGTCCGGCCTGTCACGGGCGCGGCACAATCATCGATAGCCCCTGCCCGGACTGCCGGGGACAGGGGCGTGTTCAGGAGGAGAAGACGCTCTCGGTGAAGGTGCCTCCGGGCGTCGATACAGGAGATCGCATCCGTCTCACCGGTGAGGGCGAAGCCGGAGAGCATGGCGGTCCTGCCGGCGACCTGTTTGTCGAGACCATGGTCAAGGAGCATCCGATCTTCCAGCGCGACGGCAGCAATCTCTATTGTGAAATGCCGATCAGTTTTCCAACTGCGGCGCTTGGCGGCGAAATGGAAGTGCCGACGCTGAGCGGCAAGTTAAAATTGAAGATCCCTGCCGGCACCCAGGGCGGCAAGATGTTTCGTCTGCGCGGCAAGGGCGTCAAGCCCGTGCGCGGCGGCCCCCAGGGTGATCTGATCTGCCGTGCAGTCGTCGAGACGCCAGTCAAGCTGACCGATCGTCAGAAAGAGTTGATCAAAGAGCTCGATGAGACGCTGCAGGGAAAAGCCTGCTGCAAGCACAGTCCGCATTCAACCAGCTGGCTGGACGGCGTCAAGAATTTTTTCTCGGATATGGGGTTGTAAAGTTGGCAGTCTTCAGTTTGCAGCAAAAGGAAAGTTTGCAGTCGTCAGTATGCAGTTTGCAGTAAAAACAAAAAAGTTACTGATTATAGTAAATAATGCTTGCAACAGGTAAAGGCTCGATTAGAGTTTTGCCAACTGCCAACTGCCAACTGCCAACTGCCAACTGCCAACTGCCAACTGCCAACTTCATTCGCTCCAACTCTCAAAATCGATCACCTCGCCATTCGTCAGCCTGCTCTCGTCACCCAGCAACCACAGGTAGAGCGGGGCTAGCGCCTCAGGCTGCTTGAGTGTGGTCGTATCCTCGCCCGGATAGACATTATGACGCAATGCCGTGTGCGTCGGCCCCGGGTTGACGGAGTTTGCACGAATATTGCTGCTTCCCTCCAGCTCATCGGCCAGCGTCTGCATCAAGGCAATCTGTCCCGCCTTGGATGCCGCATAGGCTCCCCAGTAGGCTTTGGGTTGCTGTCCCACTTTGTCCGCTGAAAAAACAATGGATGCCTGCTTCGCTTTGCGCAACAGCGGCAGCAGACTTTGGGTGAGAATGAATGCGGCATTCAGATTGACCTGCATCACTTCAAACCATGTGCTGATGTCATAGTCGTCGATGCGGCTCAGGTAGGGCAGGGCGGCGGCGTTATGCATGACGCCCTCCAGCGAGCCGAAATTCTCGGCGAACTGCTGCGCCATGAGTTCATAGTTCTCAGCGGTGGCTCCTGCCAGATCCATGGGATAGAGCGCCGGCTCAGGCGCGCCGCTCGCGATGATCTCGTCATAGAGAGACTCCAGCGCAGGCAGCTGCTTGTCCAGTAGAATCACGGTGGCTCCTGCAGCAGCGCATGCCTTGCTGACGGCACGGCCAATGCCATTGCCGGCACCGGTGATGAGGATGGTGGAGTCGTTGAGTGTGGTCATGTGTGTCTCGTAATATACATATCTCAGGTTTATCTTTTTGCATAGGATGTGTTGAGCTTGCGAAGCTACCGCGTCCTGCTCACGCCCCTCACCTACGTCCATGTAGGCGAAGCGCATCAGTCGAGGTTGATGCGCTTCGTTCCTCAACACATCCTATGTACTGCAGTTTGTCATCTCGACGCAGGAGAGATCTTAATGCCCGGGATCCCCGCTCTATGATGAAAGCAACCGCAGCAATTCCTGCGGCGTCTCGATCTGCCAGTCCGCATCCCACGTGGACGGCGGGTCATGCGCTTCGATATAGCCATACAGCGCAGCGGCGGTGAGCATTCCTGCCGCCTTTCCGGCCTCGATGTCGCGCCTGGCGTCTCCGATATAGATGCAGTGCTGCGGATCGGTATTGACCAGTTCAGCAGCATGCAGCATCGGTTGCGGATGGGGTTTGTTATGTTCGCAGGTGTCACCGCTGATGATGCAGCCAGCCCGTTTGGAGAGCCTCATCGCCTGCATCAGCGGGTCGGTCAGCCATGCGGGTTTGTTGGTGATGATCCCCCACGGCAGTTGTTGCCTCTCTGCCTGCTCGATGAGTGTCTGAATGCCGTCAAAGAGCACGGTCTCTCTGCAAATGTTGTTTTCATAGACCTGCAGCAGATGTTGGCGGCGCTCCTCGAAGCCCTGATCCTCCGGTTCCATCTCGAAGCCGAGGCGTATCAGAGCGACGCCGCCGTGTGACACAGCGGGGCGTATTTGCTCGTAAGGCATGCTGTTTTCGCCAAATGCAGCCAGAGTCGCATTCAATGCATAGGCGAGATCAGGCGCGGTATCGGCAAAAGTGCCGTCGAGATCGAACAGCAGCGCGCGGATATCAGCCATCTTTACAAGCGGTGACCAGGTAGTTGACATCCACATCACGTTCATTGAGCTTGTAGATGCGCGTCAGCGGATTATAGGTCATGCCGGTCATGTGGGTCATGGTCAGCCCGGCTTCACGTATCCACTGGTCGAGTTCCGAGGGCTTGATGAACTTGGCATACTCATGCGTCCCCCTGGGCAGCATCTGCAGCAGATACTCTGCGCCGACGACGGCAAGCATCCAGGCTTTGGGGTTGCGGTTGATGGTGGAGAAGAAGGTCATGCCGCCGGGTTTGAGCAGGCGCGCGCAGCTAGAAATCACTGAGCCCGGGTCCGGAACATGCTCCAGCATCTCCATGCAGGTGACCACATCGAAGCTTTCGGGTTGCTGAGCGGCCAGCTCTTCAACCATGATGTGGTGGTATTCAACTTCATGTCCCGATTCCAGCAGATGCAGTTTGGCTACCTCGAGCGGCGCCTGGCCGGCATCGATGCCTGTGACCCTGGCGCCGAGCGCCGCCATGGATTCAGAGAGTATGCCGCCTCCGCAGCCGACATCCAGCACGGTTTTGCCGTCGAGCGAGGCGCGTTCGTCAATATATTGGAGCCGCAGCGGGTTGAGGTCATGCAGCGGCTTGAACTCGCTGTTTGGATCCCACCAGCGTGACGCGAGTTGTTCAAACTTGCGAACTTCGGCGTGATCAACATTGGCTGACGTGTTTGCTTGAGACATGGCGAAATCCCGCATCAATGGGTTGCTCAGAGAAATCGAATTACACAAAGATAATAAGTAGCAGTATACCTAACAATACCCGGTAGATGATAAATGGCATCATGCCGACTCTTTCGATCAACTTCAGGAAGTAGAAAATGGCGACGTAGGCAACGATGAAGGAGAGCACAGCGCCGATAATCATAGCGTTCCAGTCGAGGGGAGCATCGGATTTGATGATCTTCAGGATAACCACGCCTGCAGACATCAGGATCGTCGGTATGGCGAGCAGAAAGGAGAACTTTGATGCGGCGGTGCGGGTAAAACCCAGCATCAGTGCCGCTGTCATGGTAATGCCCGAGCGTGATGTGCCGGGGATGATCGACAGGATCTGAAAGATGCCGATAATCAGGGCGTCATTCAGTGTAATCTGCTCGATACTCTTGTGCGGCCTGGGTTTTGTGTCCGCCCACCACAGCAGCAGGCCGAAAAGAATGCTGGCGGCGGCGATGATAATCGGACCGCGAAATTCGATGCCGGAGAGCGTATAGATGGCGCCTGCAACCACAATCGGGATGGTGGCGACAGCAATCGCAAATCCCAGTTGACTGTTTTCAGTCGCCTCCTGTCTGGCGAAGAGCCTGCCAAGTGTATCCGAGGTGATAGCGGCCACTTCATGTCGAAAATAGATCATCACCGCCAGCAGCGAGCCGATGTGCAGGGCGATATCAAAAGAGAGCCCCTGGTCCTCGACACCCAGCAGCATAGGCGTCAATACGAGATGCGCAGAGCTGGAGATGGGGAGAAATTCGGTGAG
>JADWMH010000170.1 GCA_015767355.1 Gammaproteobacteria bacterium | reverse complement strand
GGCCACAGGAGCTGGCTGTGCAGGTGTGTTCTGTGCGGCTGCTTGCTGCGCAGGCGCAGGTTGGTTGGAGAAACCGTTGTCCTGTTGCTGGTATCCGCCTCCCATAGAGGCCGTGCCGCCGCCGCGGCTGTCGAGCATCTGCATATCATTGGCAACGATCTCGGTGGTATAGCGGTCCTGGCCGCTTTGATCCTGCCATTTGCGCGTCTGCAGCTTGCCTTCGATGTAAACCTTGCTGCCTTTGCGCAGGTATTCACCGATGATCTCGGCAAGTCGCCTGAATGCGACAACCCTGTGCCACTCTGTTCGCTCCTGCTGTTGACCGGTATTCTTGTCTTTCCAGCTTTCACTGGTTGCCACGGTAATATTTGTCACGGCATTGCCGTTCGGCATATATTTGACTTCGGGGTCCTGTCCCAGGTTACCAATCAAAATCACCTTGTTAACGCCTCTTGCCATATCTTCCTCCTGTTGTTTGTATGTAGTTTACGCGGAAGCGCCCAGCGCTTCCACTGCTTCCAGTTTTTCTTCATCCAGCGTAGCTGAATTGACTTTTAGATAGGCAACCCCCTCATCTTCAACGATCACTGCCTCCCTGACGCCCTCGATCTGCAGCAGACGCCTCCTGATCAGCGCATGCTCCTCTTGTATGTGGCGGATATTGACCAACATCGGCTTGAGCTGCGCCGGGGGCCGCATGCCAAGCGCAAACAGCAGCCATACTGCTGCGAGTAGTGCAGAGAATATGAAGACTGCTGACAAGCCGTAGGTATGATGCACCCAACCGCCAGCGACACCGCCGGCAAAGGCGCCGGCAAATTGCGAGGTCGAGTAGACGCCCATGGCGGTACCCTTGCTTGTCACCGGCGCAATTTTTGATATCAGCGAAGGCAGCGACGCTTCGAGCAGGTTAAAGGCTGTGAAAAAGAGCAGCAGCCACGCAATCAAACCCCAGCGCCCCGTTGCAAACAGTGCAATGCCTGCAAGCGACATCAGCAGCAGAACAATCGCGGAGAGGAATATCTGCTTCATCTTGCCGCGCTTCTCTGCAATGATGATAAAAGGAATCATCAACGCCACGGCAAGCAGCAACACCGGCAGATAAACCTTCCAGTGATCGGCGACATCGATGCCGCCGACATCACGCAGCAGCAGCGGGAAAGCGAGAAAGAATGAGGTCATCACCAGGTGCATCACGAAGATGCCGAAATCAAGCCGCAGCAACTCGATATTGCGCAATACGCCGCCGAACTGGCCGGCAACCGGCTCGGCGTCCCGGTGCAGCCACAGGTGCTCGGGAACTGGCACGACAAACACCACCACCATTACCCCACCGATCGCCAAAACAGCTGTCATCCAGAAGATTCCAGGCACGCCGATCCACTCATTGAGGATAGGCCCGAGGACCAGAGCCGCGGTAAACGCCATGCCGATGCTGGCGCCGATGGTCGCCATCGCCTTGGTGCGGTGTGACTCGCTGGTGAGATCGGCCATCAACGCCATGATTGCCGCGGCAATCGCGCCGCTGCCCTGAATGGCGCGCCCGGCGATGATCCAGTAGATATTGTCTGCCATTGCGGCAACCACGCTGCCCACTGCAAACAGTATCAGCCCGCCGATAATTACCGGTTTGCGCCCGATGCGATCAGACAACATACCGAAAGGGATTTGCAACAGCGCCTGGGTGAGACCATAAATACCAATAGCCAGGCCAATGAGGATTGGCGTCACATACTCCAACTGCTCGGCGTAGATGGCAAACACCGGCATGATCATGAAGAGACCAAGCATGCGCAGTGCATAGATGCTGGCAAGTGAAAAAGCAGCGCGTTTTTCGGTCGATGTCATCGATGGGTGCATGAATCGTGAACAACCCTTTGGCGAAGGAACAAAAAAGAACGTATAGTAACTGATTTTTCCGTGATCAAGAAACCGCATGCAACAGATCACCATCCGCGGCGCACGCACACATAACCTCAAGGATATATCGCTGCAGCTGCCGAGGGACAAACTGATCGTGATAACCGGACTCTCCGGTTCGGGAAAATCCTCCCTCGCCTTCGATACCATCTATGCAGAGGGGCAGCGGCGCTACGTGGAGTCGCTCTCTGCCTATGCTCGCCAGTTTCTCTCCGTCATGGAGAAGCCGGATGTCGATCACATCGAAGGGCTCTCCCCTGCGATCTCGATCGAGCAGAAGTCCACCAGCCACAATCCGCGCTCTACGGTCGGCACCATCACAGAGATTTACGACTATCTGCGACTACTGTTCGCCCGCACCGGCACGCCGCGCTGCCCGACGCATGGTGACAAACTTGAGGCGCAAACGGTCAGCCAGATGGTGGACCAGGTGCTCTCCCGGCCGGAAGGAGAGAAACTGATGCTGCTGGCGCCGGTCATCTCCGAGCGCAAGGGCGAATATCATAAACTGCTGGGAGAACTGCATGCTCAGGGTTATCTGCGTGCGCGCATCGACGGTGATACTTATGAGCTGGATGACCCGCCGGATCTCGAACTGCACAAAAAACACAGCATCGAAGTCGTCATCGACCGCTTCAAGGTGCGCCCGGATCTACAGCAGCGCCTGGCCGAATCCTTTGAGACTGCTTTGCATCTGGCCAGCGGCATCGCACGTGTCGCCCCCCTGGATGCAGATAGCGGTGAGGAGCTGATCTTCTCCGCCAATTTCGCCTGCCCGCAGTGCGGCTACAGCATCGAGGAGTTGGAGCCGCGGCTGTTTTCTTTCAACAACCCGGTAGGCGCCTGCCCCACTTGCGACGGTCTGGGAGTCGACCAGTTTTTTGATCCCGACAAGGTGATTACCAATCATGAGTCAAGCCTTGCCGGCGGCGCCGTACGCGGCTGGGACAGGCGCAGCAACTACTATTTCCAGCTATTGAGCGGGGTTGCAACACACTATGCTTTTGACCTGGAGACTCCCTGGAACAGGCTCACAAAAAAACAGCAGAAACTGCTGCTCTACGGCACCGGAAGAACAGCAGTCGAAATGACCTACCGCAATATGCGCGGGCTTTCGGTCACTAAAAACCAGCCCTTCGAAGGCATCATCAATAACCTTCGCCGCCGCTACCGTGAAACCGAGTCCAACTCGGTGCGCGACGAACTCTCAAGGTATGTCTCGGTGCAGCCCTGCCCCGAGTGCCATGGCGGCCGCCTCAATGAAGCCGCCCGTCATGTGTTCGTTGACAATGTTGCGCTGCCGGATATCACCGGCATGCCTGTCAATCATGCTCTGGATTTTTTTCAACAGCTGTCTCTGCCCGGAAAACAGGGCAGGATTGCAGCGAAAATCATCAAGGAGATCAATCAGCGCCTCAGCTTTCTGGTCAACGTGGGGCTCAACTACCTGTCGCTGGATCGCAGCGCCGAGACCCTCTCCGGCGGTGAAGCGCAGCGTATCCGTCTCGCCAGCCAGATCGGCGCAGGGCTGGTCGGCGTGATGTATGTGCTTGACGAACCCTCGATCGGGTTGCACCAGCGCGATAATGAACGCCTGCTGAAGACATTGAACTACCTGCGCGACCTCGGCAATACGGTCATCGTCGTCGAGCATGATGAAGAGGCCATCCGCAGCGCCGATCATGTGGTGGATATCGGCCCGGGCGCCGGCGTTCATGGCGGTCGCATCATCGCCGAGGGTACCGCTGAGGAGATCATGAATACACCGGAATCACTCACCGGGGAGTATCTCAGCGGCAAGCGCCGCATCGAAATCCCTGATGCACGCACACAGCTACCTAAACACCGCCTGCAGATCAGCGGCGCCAGCGGTAACAACCTCAAGCAGGTCACTCTCGAACTGCCGCTCGGCCTGATGACCTGCGTTACCGGCGTCTCTGGCTCCGGTAAATCGACACTTATCAATGACACCCTCTATCCACTGGCTGCGACGCAACTCAATGGCGCCACCACGCTGACAGCTGCGCCCCACCAGAAGATCAGGGGAATGGAGCATCTGGATAAAGTCGTCGATATCGACCAAAGCCCGATTGGGCGTACGCCGAGGTCCAACCCGGCTACCTATACCGGCATCTTCACCCCGATACGCGAGCTGTTTGCCGCGACCCACGAGTCACGTGCGCGCGGCTATCTTCCCGGACGCTTCAGCTTTAATGTCAAGGGTGGGCGCTGTGAAGCCTGCAGGGGCGATGGCGTGATCAAGGTTGAGATGCATTTTCTTCCCAACATCTATGTACAGTGCGATCTTTGCAAAGGCAAACGCTACAACCGCGAAACCCGCGAGATCAGCTACAAGGGGAAGAGTATCGACGAAGTGCTGGAGATGACCGTCGAGGAGGCGCTGGAGTTTTTTGAACCAGTACCTGTTATCCGGCGCAAACTGCAGACCCTCATCGATGTCGGCCTCACCTACATTCAGCTTGGACAGAATGCCACCACCCTTTCAGGTGGTGAAGCGCAGCGGGTGAAACTCTCCCGTGAGCTCTCCAAGCGGGATACCGGCAAGACGCTCTACATTCTGGACGAACCGACAACAGGGCTTCATTTTCACGACGTCAAGCATCTGCTGGCCGTGCTGCACCGACTGCGCGACAACGGCAATACACTGGTCGTCATCGAACACAACCTGGATGTCATCAAGACCGCAGACTGGATCATTGATCTCGGCCCGGAAGGAGGCGGCCAGGGAGGAGAGATTATTGCCAGCGGAACCCCGGAAGAGGTCGCTCAGAACAAGGCATCCTATACTGGGCACTTCTTGAAGGCGCTGTTTGATAAAACCCTGTAGGACGGATAAGCGATAGCGCATCCACCATGATGGGAGCCTTGGTGGATGCGGCGAAAAGAAGCCTTATCCACCCTACAGTTCATAGGATGTGTTGAGGTACGAAGCGCATCAATCGCGACAGATGCGCTTCGTACCTC
>JADWMH010000169.1 GCA_015767355.1 Gammaproteobacteria bacterium | reverse complement strand
AGAGGGGCGGCATGAGCATAACGGGCAGTAAAATCAGAAACAGTCGCATCATCCTTTTTCTTCCAAATTCATGTAACATTGCAATAATAACTTTGTAGCATAACAGACATCAAACAAGAGAGTCTTATCCGGTGACAAAGAAAAAATCCGACACAAAAAGAGCTGACAATATCCCCTTTGAACAGGCGCTTGCCGAACTTGAGCAGCTGGTAGAAGAGATGGAGAGAGGCGACCTCTCCCTGGAGGAGTCACTCAAATCCTTTGAGCGAGGCATCGCATTGACGCGTCACTGCCAGGAGTCGTTGCAGGCTGCGGAGCAAAAAGTCACCATGCTGAGCAACCCGGCTGCAGACGCGGAAACGGAGCCTTTCGAGCAGTGATCAAAAACAGCAGTTATCTGAATACCAGTCAGAGCCGCATTGAGGTTGCTCTGCGACAGCACCTGCCGTCGCTGCAGCGCTTGCCGATTGAACTGCATGAGGCGATGCACTACTCCGTGATGACGCCGGGGAAACGCATCCGCCCACTGCTTGTTTATGCTGCCGGCTACGCATTCGGCGCGGCGCCAGAAATACTGGATAAACCTGCCTGCGCAGTCGAATATATTCATGTGTTTTCGCTGATTCATGATGATCTGCCGACAATGGATGATGACGATCTGCGTCGCGGACAGCCGACATGCCACGTCAAATTTGGTGAAGCAATCGCGATACTCGCTGGAGATGCGCTGCAGTCCCTTGCATTTGAGGTGCTATGTAACAGCGATATCAATGAAACCATGCGCCTGAAAATGATAGCAACGTTGGCCGGCGCATCCGGATCTCACGGCATGGCAGGGGGGCAAGTGATTGACCTGACGGCCACAGGCAGCGGCTTGACACTGGCAGAGCTGGAAAATCTTCATATCCACAAAACCGGGGCGCTGATTCGCTCCAGTGTCCTGATGGGAGCAATGGCAGCACCAGAAGAGACGCCGCAGTTGCAGCAACTTGATCACTACGGCAAGTGCATCGGCCTGGCATTCCAGATCGTTGACGACATTCTCGACATTACCGGCGACACCGGAAGTCTCGGCAAAACAGGGGGAAAAGATGCTGCACAGCAAAAAACCACCTACGCTTCGCTGCTGGGACTCTCACAGGCGCGAAAAAGAGCCGCTCAACTCTATGAAGATGCCATAGCATCTCTGGACTCATTCGACGAACGCGCCGATCCTCTGCGTGAGCTCGCGCAATTGATCATCCACCGCTCCTATTAAGGAGTTATTCAAAACTCCGGTCTACCCATCGTTTTCACCACGGATCTTTTGAAATATTACCGCTGAAGATATCACATGACTGTTTGTGTGTGTTTTCAGGACTGACATCTGCCGCTATTCGCTGTAGAATTGTCCGTCCTGTGGGACAAACCCAGCAGCATGATAAATCGAGAAGCGCAAGTGGCAGATCAAATCGCAGACGTTCAGGGCAGTGCCGATACCAGGCAAATTGCCATCAACAAAGTAGGCATCAAGGATATCCGCCATCCCGTGCGTGTGCGGGATCGCAGCGAAGGCGAGCAGCATACTATTGCCACTTTCAACATGTACGTCTATCTGCCGCACAATTTCAAGGGCACCCACATGTCCCGTTTCGTGGCGATCCTGAATAATCACGAACGCGAGATCACTGTCTCATCTTTCAAAGATATGCTGATGGAGATGGCGCAGCTTCTCGAGTCTGAAGTTGGCCATATCGAGATGAGTTTCCCCTTCTTTATCAACAAGAAGGCTCCTGTCTCAGGCGTTGAAAGTCTGATGGATTATGAAGTCTCCCTGATCGGAGAGGTTCGCAACGGAATTCCCGAGATGTACACACAGGTGGTGGTGCCTGTAACCAGCCTCTGCCCCTGCTCCAAGAAAATCTCAGATTTTGGTGCGCACAATCAGCGCTCTCACGTCACCGTGACCGTGTGCGCTGCCGACTTCTTCGGCATTGAAGACGTGATTGACCTGGTGGAGAGCGAGTCTTCCAGCGAACTCTACAGCCTGCTGAAACGCCCGGATGAGAAACATGTCACCGAACGCGCCTACAACAACCCGAAATTTGTCGAAGATATGGTGCGCGATGTTGCCGTGCGTCTGAATGAGGATGAGCGCATCACGTCATACAAGGTGGAGGCCGAAAATTTTGAATCCATCCACAACCACTCGGCCTACGCCCTGATCGAACGGGACAAGAACGCATAACATCAAAAGAACTCAACCCCTGAAACGAGAACGCTCCTAAACCTCTGAGTAGATCTCGCCCTGCTGCTTGAACTCTTCGGCTTTCTCTTTCATCCCCTTCTCGACCGCGACCGCAATATCACCCAAACCTTTGGATGCGGCATAGTCGCGGACGTCCTGGGAGATTTTCATGGAGCAGAAGTGCGGACCGCACATGGAGCAGAAATGCGCCACCTTGTGCGCCTGGGCCGGCATGGTTTCATCATGGTATTCACGCGCCAGCTCCGGATCCAGTGAGAGATTGAACTGGTCCTCCCAGCGGAATTCAAAGCGCGCCTTGGAGAGCGCATTGTCGCGCAACTGGGCTCCGGGCAGCCCCTTGGCCAGATCAGCCGCATGCGCCGCCAGTTTATAGCTGATAATGCCTTCACGCACATCCGCCTTGTTCGGCAGGCCAAGATGCTCCTTCTGGGTGACATAGCAGAGCATCGCAGTGCCGTACCAGCCGATCTGCGCGGCGCCGATGGCCGATGTAATGTGATCGTAGGCGGGAGCAATATCCGTAGTTAACGGCCCGAGGGTGTAGAAAGGCGCTTCATAACAATCTTCCAGCTCTTTCTCCATATTCTCCTTCACCATCTGCATCGGCACATGGCCGGGGCCTTCGATCATCACCTGCACATCATGTTCCCATGCAATCTTCGTCAACTCGCCGAGGGTCTCCAGCTCGCCGAACTGGGCAGCGTCATTGGCGTCAGCCAGGCAGCCCGGGCGCAGTCCATCACCCAGGGAAAATGCGACATCATAAGCCTTCATAATCTCGCAGATCTCTTCAAAATGGGTATAGAGAAAACTCTCTTCATGATGCGCCAGGCACCACTTGGCCATGATCGAGCCGCCGCGCGAGACAATCCCCGTGAGGCGCTCTGCAGTCAACGGCACATACTCGAGGCGCACCCCGGCATGGATGGTAAAGTAGTCGACGCCCTGCTCAGCCTGCTCGATCAGGGTGTCGCGAAACATCTCCCATGTGAGGTCTTCAGATTTGCCGTCAACCTTCTCCAGCGCCTGGTAGATAGGCACTGTACCAATCGGCATTGGCGAGTTGCGCAAGATCCATTCACGGGTTTCATGAATATTCTTGCCGGTAGAGAGATCCATCAGGGTATCGCCCCCCCAGCGGGCCGACCACACCATCTTTTCAACCTCCTCCTCGATGGATGAGGTGACTGCCGAGTTGCCGATATTGGTGTTCACCTTGACGAGAAAGTTACGCCCGATAATCATCGGTTCCAGTTCAGCGTGGTTGATATTCGCTGGAATGATAGCGCGCCCTGCAGCGATCTCGGAACGAACGAACTCAGGGGTAATCTGTTCAGGAAGATTGGCGCCGAAATTTTCGCCCGGATGCTGTTTCAGCAGCTTTTGGTATTCAGGATCAAGACGCAGTTCATCCAGTCTCTGCGTCTCACGAATGGCCACGTACTCCATCTCCGGCGTAATCACACCCTGGCGCGCATAGTGCATTTGCGAGACATTTTTTCCCGCCTTTGCTTTACGCGGTGCGCGAATGTGTTCAAAACGCAGCGTCTCCAGTTCGACATCACTCTGGCGCTGCTGACCATAGGCTGACGAAGGTCCGGAAAGCTGTTCGGTATCATCTCGCTCGGCAATCCATGAAGAGCGGACATCCGGCAGTCCTTTCAGAAGATCAATGCTTGCGTCAGGATCGGTATAGGGACCTGATGTGTCATAAACTGTGATGGGCGGATTGATCTCTTTGTCATTGTTCATCAGTGTGGGTGACTGACTGATCTCACGCATCGGCACGCGCAGATCATCACGGGAACCCTGCACATAGATCTTACGTGAATTGGCAAAAGGCCGGGTGACCTCTGCGGAAAGTGTTGTTGTTTTTGTAATAAATTCTTCGGGTATGGCGCTCATTGCGTTTCCTCTCCAGCGTAAAAAGCCTGGAGGGGAGTGATCCCGCTGCAGCCTCCCTACGCCAGTCTCAACTGGATCAGGTTCCAAGGGTATTTCTCAGTCCAAAGGACACCCCCGGCTAATTGGTTGGTAGTATAACCTAACTTCAGGAGTTAGATGAATCCTGTATCACTTCTCGCGCACGCCTTCGATATTGAGCTGCAACACAACATCTTTGGAGTGCTCTCCCAGTGATTTCATGATACCGAAATCAGTGAGCAGAAAACTGGTTTCCCCCGAAAACCCCATACGATACCCGCCCCAGGGATCCTCGCCCTCACCAACCTTGTTCATACGGATTTTCAGAGGCTTGCTGATGCCGTTCAATGTGAAATCCCCCGTCATGACAATTGCGCCGGAATCATCCTCACTGAATGATGAACTGACGAATGTCGCTTCGGGATATTTTTTGCTATTGAGAAAATCCTTGCTGCGCAGATGCTTGTCGCGTTCTGCGTGATTCGAATCAACGCTGCCGGTCTCGATGACCACCGAGACGCTTGATGCCGATGGATTATCACGGTCATAGACGAATTTACCGGAAAAGCGGTTGAAGCGCCCCGTCAGCAGACTGTAACCGAGATGCGGAATTTCAAAATTGATCGAGGCATGCATGCCTTTGGTATCGATAAGATAGGTTTCAGCGGCCAACAGCGGTGCACTGCCGGTGAAAAGCAGTAACATCATGACGATTCTAATTTTGCTCATTATTTTTCAC